>NZ_VFWS01000160.1:0-9527 GCF_006443065.1 Mesorhizobium sp. B1-1-5
CCTGAACTGAAGCAGAATCAATGCCGTGCACTTACACAAGCACAAATCGTGCCGGACGATCGTGGGTCAAGCCCGAGAATGACGAACGTGCGGGAAGCGCCACATCTCAGAGATACCTGCCGACTCTCGCTTCCAGCAGCCGCACCAAGCCAGGGTCCATGAATTCATAATCGTCCGGAATGTCGAGGCAGATCACCCTGGCGCCTTTCAGGCTCGACCGGAATCTCTTCTGCAGCTTGGCGCGATGTGCCTTTTCCATGACGAAGATGATGTCCGCCCAGGCGACCAGCTCATGCGTCAACGGATTGTCGGCGTCGTGATTGGTGCCGGCCGATTCGACCTCGATGTCGCAGCGTTTGGAAAACACCTGCTCGGCAGTCGGGCTGCGCAGCCGATTCTGGCTGCAGACGAAGAGGATTTTCTTCAACGGTTGCCGGCACTCCCCGGTCGTAGCGAAGCGCGGTTACTCATCGAAGATATCTCGTATATTTTTGGTCAGCGGTATGTACTGATCGAGGGTAAGTCCGTCTAGGTCGAACTCTACCAAATCGTTTTTTGCGATCGCCCTTAGATTAATTCCGACATACTCTATAAATCTGCGCACCACGTCGAATTCTGTTAGACCTGGTACTTTTCGCCTTCTTTCTTTCTCATTTATACGGAAACGGCCTCCGCCTCGTAGAGATCGTCATCTTCTTGGGATTTGGAAATCTCGCCCAATCCAAACTCGAAAACGTCGTTCGTGTTTAAAGTTCGCAGCGTCTCATGAATCAGGAACTTCATTGCAGGTCCTATTGGATGCACCGCGACGGCATTCGGCTGAAGCTAGCAGAATGTCTAACATACACGCGCAGATCGAAAAAACAGTCGACGGTCGACTACCTTGCCAAATCCGCCACCACGGCATCCAGCACGATCATGCCGGCGGTCGTGGCGCGGAGCCTTGCGTTGCCGACCGGCGCCACCAGGCCTTCTTCCTGCAGCACCGAAAGCCGCGCGCTTGAAAGGCCGCGACCCGAGAGCGCCTCGTAGCGCTGCAGGTCGATGCCTTCGGCAAGCCTCAGGCCCATCAGCAGGAACTCGTCCGCCTCTTCGGAACGCGTCAGGATCTCGCCGCCGGTGACGCCGTGGCCTTTGGCCTCGACCAGATTGGCCCAGGTCTCCGGCATTCTTTCTGCAATCGTCACGGTACGGCGGCCGTTTTCGACGAAGCGGCCATGCGCGCCGGGGCCGACGCCGACATATTCACCGTAGCGCCAATAGGTCAGATTGTGCCGGCTTTCCGCGCCCGGCCGCGCGTGGTTGGAAATCTCATAAGCGGGCAGGCCATGCGCCGTCGTCACCTCCTGCGTCAGCGCGTAGAGATCGGCGGCATGGTCGTTGTCGGGCAGCGTGAATTTGCGCGCAGCGTAAAGCGCGTGGAAGGGCGTGCCCTCCTCGATGGTCAGCTGATAGAGCGAAAGATGGTCGACGGCATAGCCGATCGCCTGCTCCAGCTCCGCCCCCCATGCATCCGGCGTCTGGCCGGGCCGCGCGTAGATCAGGTCGAAGGACAGCCGCGGAAATATTTCGCGCGCGAGGCCAATGGCGTGCAGCGCCTCCTCGACATTGTGCAGCCGGCCGAGGAAGCGCAGGTCCTTGTCGTTCAGCGCCTGCACGCCGAGCGAGACGCGGTTGACGCCGGCTGCGCGGTAGCCGCGGAAGCGCTCGGCCTCGACCGAGGACGGATTGGCCTCCAGCGTCACCTCGATGCCTGCGGGCACCGACCAGTTCCTCGCCACTGCCTCCAGCACGGCGCCGACGGTTTCCGGCTTCATCAATGACGGCGTGCCGCCGCCGAGGAAAATGCTGGTCACCTCGCGCGGCCCGGTGCGGTCGCGCATGGTCTTGAGCTCCGTCTCGAAGGCGCGGGCAAAACGCTCCTGGTCAACCGGCTGGTGGCGGACATGGCTGTTGAAGTCGCAATAAGGGCACTTGGCCGCGCAGAACGGCCAGTGGATATACACGCCGAAGCCGGGGCTGCGGTCGAGCGGTAGGGTGACCGCGCTCATGCCGATCCTGACCGCGCCAAATCCAGGCGTGCCAAATCCAGGCGGGCTTGCGCGAATTTCTGGAAAGCGCGGGCGCGGTGCGAAAGCGCCGTCGCCTGGCCGGGCTTCCAGCCATGCTTTTCTTGCGCGCTCATCTCGCCAAAAGTCCTGTCGAAACCGTAGGGCAGGAACACCGGATCGTAGCCGAAACCGAGCGTGCCGCGCGGCGGCCACACCAGCGTGCCTTCGGCCTCGCCCCGGTAATATTCGGCTTCGCCGTCGGGAAAGGCGAGGCAGATGACGGCGACGAAGCGGCCGGCGCGCTGCGCGGGCTCCGTAGCGCCGACCTCCTGCAGCGCCACCTCGGCGCGCTGCATGGCCATGCCGAAATCCCTGCTGCCGTCCGGCGTCTCGGCCCAGTTGGCGGTATAGACACCGGGCGCGCCGTCGAGCGCGTCGACGCAGAGCCCGGAATCATCAGAAAGTGCCGGCAGGCCGGTCGCCTTGGCGGCCGCATATGCCTTGATATAGGCGTTCTCCTCGAAGGTGGTGCCGGTCTCATCCGGCTCGGGCAGGCCGTATTCCTTGGCCGATTTCGCCTCGAAGCCGAACGGCGCCATCAGGTCGGCGAATTCGCGCAGCTTGCCTTCATTGTGGCTGGCGACGACGATCTTTTTTTCCCCAAGGGAATGAAAAGGTTGCGAGTGCATCAAAAACCCCAGATCCTTGGCTCGGCGAACTCGATCGAATTGCCCGACGGGTCGCGGATATAGATCGAGTGCCCGCCCTGCGGCCATTCGAAATCGCTTTCGATGGCGATGTTGTTCGCGGCGAGATGCCTGCGCCATGCGGCGATTTCATCGGCGGTTGCCGCAAAGCAGAGGTGCCCTTCGCCGGCCGTGCCGTGCGGCGGGACCTTCAGCCGAGTGTCCGGCGCCGGCGGGATTTTCGTCGCCTCGGCGTTGAAGAGAAGCAGCACGCCGTCGCCGCAGCGGAAGAAGACGTGGCGTCCTTCGGCCTTGCCCAAGGCTTCGAGGCCGATGACGTCGCGGTAGAAGGTTTCGGCGGCCTGTAGGTCTGTGACGTAGAGGGCGGATTCGAGGATTGCGGAGGGTATCACGAGGCCCCCCTCTCTGCCCTGCCGGGCATCTCCCCCTCAAGGGGGGAGATTGGCAGCTTCGATGCCGCCGCACATCTCGCAACGCTGGCGATTGGCGAAAGCCGTGGTGACAGCTGATCTCCCCCCTTGAGGGGGAGATGGCCGGCAGGCCAGAGAGGGGGGCCTAGGCTCGGCATTTCAAACCTACGCCACCGCCATCTGCTGCAGGCTCACCAGCCGCGAAATACCCTTCTTCGCCAAGCCCATCAGCGCCGCGAACTGCTCCTCGGAGAAAGGCTCGCCCTCGGCCGTGCCCTGGATCTCGACGATGCCGCCCTTGCCTGTCATGACAAAGTTGGCGTCGGTGCCGGCCGAGGAATCCTCGAGGTAATCGAGGTCGATGACCGGCTGGCCGTCATGGATGCCGCAGGAAATCGCGGCGACATGGTCCTTCAGCACCTTGGCGACGCTCACCATCTGGCGCGCTTCCATCCAGCGCAGGCAATCGTAGAGCGCCACCCAGCCGCCGGTGATCGAGGCCGTGCGGGTGCCGCCATCAGCCTGGATGACGTCGCAGTCGACGGTGATCTGCTGCTCGCCCAGCGCCTGCAGGTCGACCACGGCACGCAGCGAGCGGCCGATCAGCCGTTGGATCTCCAGCGTGCGGCCGCCCTGCTTGCCGGCGGAGGCTTCGCGCCGCATGCGCTCGCCGGTCGAGCGCGGCAGCATGCCGTATTCGGCCGTCACCCAGCCCTTGCCGGAATTGCGCATCCAGGCCGGCACCTTTTCCTCCAGGCTCGCCGTGCACAGGACATGCGTGTCGCCGAACTTCACCAGGCACGAGCCTTCGGCGTGCTTGGAGACGCCACGTTCGAAGGAGATGGCGCGCATTTCGTCGGCTTGGCGTTTGGAGGGGCGCATTCGGCCTTCTTTCTTGTCGTTTCCGGAATCGTGGCCGGCTTGTAGACGTATGCGCAGCATGGCGCAAAGGAAAACGAGGTCGCGTGACCGCAAACGCGGCACCGGGTTGCGCCGCCGTAGCTTAAGTCTATATCTTTCGGAAGGAGGTTTCTCGCCGGAATGAACAAACCAGTCGATCCGACGTCGCAGTCGCCGGTACTTCAGTCACTCGACATGCGCTCGCGCGATATCTTCCGGCGGATTGTCGATTCCTACCTGCGCGACGGCGAGCCGGTCGGCTCGCGCAGCCTGTCGCGCATCCTGCCCTCCTCGCTGTCGCCCGCCACCATCCGCAACGTGATGAGCGACCTCGAGCATCTGGGGCTGATCTACGCGCCGCATATTTCCGCCGGGCGGCTGCCGACCCAGACCGGGCTGCGCTTTTTCGTCGACGCCTTCATGGAGCTGGGCGACCTTTCCGACGACGAGCGCCGCACCATCGAGGCGCAGGTGCGCGCCTCCGGCTCGGGCGCGACGCTGGAGCATATGCTGACCGAAGCCAGCCAGATGCTGTCGGGCATGTCGCGCGGCGCCGGCCTCGTGCTCGCCTCCAAGCACGAGGTGGCGCTGAAGCACATCGAATTCATCCAGCTCGAGCCCTCCAAGGCGCTCGCCGTGCTGGTGTCGCAGAACGGCGATGTCGAGAACCGCGTCGTCGACCTGCCGGCCGGCACCACCGTGTCGCAGCTGCACGAGGCGTCCAATTTCCTCAACGCCCATATCCGTGGCCGAACACTGGCCGAGGCGCGGGCGGAAATCGCCCGCATCATGGACGAGACCAGGGCGGCCCTCGACACGCTGTCGCAGGATCTGGTCGAGAAAGGCCTCGCGGTCTGGGCCGGCGCCGAAAGCGGCCTGCCGGCGCGCCTTATCGTGCGCGGCCGCGCCAACCTCCTGGAAAACGTTACCGCCCAGGCGGACATCGAATTGCTTCGCCGTCTGTTCGAGGATTTGGAAACCCAGGACGGACTGCTGCAGCTGCTTGATCTTGCCGAAGAAGGGCCGGGCGTGCGCATCTTCATCGGCTCGGAGAACAAGCTGTTTTCGCTGTCCGGCTCCTCGCTGGTCGTCGCCCCCTATCGCGACAAGGACGCCCGCGTCGTCGGCGCGCTTGGCGTCATCGGGCCGACCCGGCTGAACTACGCCCGTATCGTGCCAATGGTCGACTATACGGCACAGCTGATTTCGCGCATGCTTCGTTAGGTGTATCGATATTCAGGTGAGGCCGGCCTGACCTGAACCTCGACACAGCTGAGGGTGCAAAGGAGAAAAACATGGCGCTGGAATCGCTCAAGGCCCAGATCAGCCTGCTGCTCGAGGAGATGGTGAACCAGCCCGAGGACGAGCACGAGATCCAGGAGCAGCTGCGCGAGAAATTGAGGGAGATGCGCGCGATGGGCCTGCCCCTGCCGGCTGATCTCGTCGAGTTGGAAAAGCGCCTAGACGACGATCTGGATGCCGAAGAGGCCTGACGCCGGCGCTCGGCCAAATCCGCTTGCGCACGCTTCTCTTTTCGATCGTTTGCCCAATATGTCCTATCTCTGCGTGCCCGATCGTTTGAGGCGCCCGGAGACAGGACATGTTGACAGACGACGGAGGACAGCATGATGCGGATCGCCGGCCTTGTGGGCCTCGCGCTGGTTTTTGCCACGGGTGCCTTTGCGCAGCAGGCGGATCAGCCTTTGCTCAGCGGCGAAAAAGCTTTCGGGGACTGGAAGGCCGACCGTCCGGGTGTGCGCCGGCTGCTGAAACCTGAGGATTTGCCGAAACCCGATATGACAGAGTCAGCGTCCAATGGCGGCGGCGTCACCGAGCGCCCCGAGGACGCAAAGCCAAAGCTTCCGCCCGGCTTCTCCGCCGAGCTTGTCGCATCCGGCATCGACAGTCCGCGCGTCGTGCGCGTGGCGCCGAACGGCGACCTCTTCGTTGCCGACAGCCGGGCGAACCAGGTGCGCGTCTATCGCCTCGCGGAAGGCAGCGCCAAGCCCGCGCAGAAGTCGATCTTCGCCAAGGGCCTGACCCGGCCCTACGGCATCGCCTTTTATCCGCCGGGCGACAAGCCGCAATGGGTCTATGTCGCCAACAGCAACAGCGTCGTCCGCTTCCCCTACCGCGACGGTGACCTGGAGGCGTCGGGCAAGCCGGAAACCATCGTTGCCAAAGTCCCCGCCAGCCATCACTGGACGCGCGACATCGCCTTCTCGCCCGACGGCAAGACGCTCTATCTGTCGGTCGGTTCCGGCTCCAACATCGCCGAGGACATGGGCGCGAAGCCGAAGGGCGGTGTCGAGGCGTGGACGAAATCTCAGCCGCTCGGCGAGGCCTGGGGTCCGGAACAGGGCCGCGCCGACGTGCTGGCCTTCGACCCCGACGGCAATAACCGCAGGATCGTTGCCACCGGCCTGCGTAATTGCTCCGGCATGACCGTGCAGCCGGCGACGGGCGCGCTCTGGTGCGTCGTCAACGAGCGCGACGAGCTTGGCGATAACACCCCGTTCGAATATGCGACCGCGGTGAAGGACGGCGCCTTCTATGGCTGGCCCTGGTATTATATCGGCGACAATGAGGACCCGCGCCACCAGGGCGCGCGCCCCGATCTCGCCGGCAAGGTCACGGTCCCGGATGTGCTGATGCAGGCGCATTCGGCGCCGCTCAACATCGCCTTCTATGATGGCGCCAACTTCCCGGCCGATTTCAAGGGCGACGCCTTCGTCACGCTGCACGGCTCGTGGAACCGCAATGTCCGCACCGGCTACAAGGTGGTGCGGCTGAGGTTCAAGGACGGCAAGCCGACCGGCGAATACGAGGATTTCGCCACCGGCTTCGTCATATCCGACGACGCGGTCTGGGGCCGGCCGGTCGGCGTCGCCGTCGCCAAGGACGGCGCGCTGATCCTCACCGAGGACGGCAATGGCACGATCTGGCGTGTTACGTATGGTGGGTAGCTGTTCGACAGAGGGGTTTTTAGAAGGTGCCGTTTGTCGATGGACAAGGCTTTACCCGTTCATTTCTATGGAATCAGCGCAGACGTTGGCAACTAGCGGAAGCCTCCCCAACCTCGTCATTCCAGGGCGTAGCAGCCGCGTAGCGGCGTCGCGGAGACCCTGGAATCCATTCCGTGACCCTGATCATAGAACGCAGCGGAGCAGAATTCTGCACCGTTGCTACGCTTCGAGGTCGCGGAATGGATCCTCGGGTCTGCGCGCGTCGCTTCGCTCCTTGCTCCGCCCGGGCCGTTTCGGCCAATCTCCAAAGTGTACGGACTGCCAACAAGGGAACGCGCACTCCGTCGAGCTGGCGCAAGAATCCCGCCGCAAGGGAATTACCAGTGGCCGGGCGTCATGATAAAAGCCCCGCTCCTCATCGATCCCTTCGGGGAATCATACGCTAGGCCAGAACCAATGACACTCACCGGATTTCTCGCTTACAGCGCCGCGCTCGGCGTTGCCGCCGCCATTCCGGGCCCCGGCGTTACGGCGCTTGTCGCCCGCGCGCTCGGCTCCGGCTTTCGGTCCTCGCTTGCCATGGCGTTCGGCCTCATGCTCGGCGACCTCACCTATCTCACCGCCGTCGTGCTCGGGCTCGCCTTCGTCGCGCAGACCTTCGGCATGGTCTTCCTCGCCATCAAATGGGCCGGCGTTGCCTATCTCGCCTTCCTTGCCTGGCGCTTTTGGACCAGTGGCATCACGCCCGAGACCGTCGAGGCGCGGAAGGCCAAGGGCGGGCTGGTGTCGAGCTTCATCGCCGGGCTGACGGTGACGCTCGGCAATCCCAAGACGATGATCTTCTATCTCGCCATCACGCCGACCATCGTCGACCTCAAGACCATCACGCTTGCCGACTACGCCATCCTCGCGATGCTCACCGTGGCGGTTCTGTTCGTGGTGCTGGTGCCTTATCTGGCTTTGGCCGCCAAGGCGCGCTGGTTCCTGAAATCGCCGCGCGCGCTGAAGGTGCTGAACCGCACCGCCGCCGGCTTCATGATGGGCGCGGCTGCCGCTATAGCGGCGCGTCAATAGGTTCCGATCTCAATCGATTCCGGATTCGGCCAAACTATTCCTGAAACCCGGCGTGGCGAAAAATGCATTTCCGGCCGCGGGTGCTTTTGAGCAACCGCCCCACTCGGATATTTTCCAGCCTCAGCCTATCTTGCGCGGCTGAAAGCCTTATTCTGTCCGCCTGTGCCATTGCCTTGGGAGCGAAACCAATGAACAAGCCCGTCACCTCCGCGCGCGTGCCCGGCCGCGGCCGCGTCTTCAACTCGATCACGGAGACGATTGGCGACACGCCGCTGGTCAGGCTGGACAAGTTCGCCAGGGAGAAGGGCATCGTCGCCAACCTTCTGGCCAAGCTCGAATTCTTCAACCCGATCGCCTCCGTCAAGGACCGCATCGGCGTCGCCATGATCGAGGCCCTGGAGGAGGCCGGCAAGATTTCGCCCGGCAAGACCACGCTGATCGAGCCGACCTCCGGCAACACCGGCATCGCGCTCGCCTTCGCCGCCGCCGCCAAGGGCTACAAGCTGATCCTCACCATGCCGGAGACGATGTCGGTCGAGCGCCGCAAGATGCTGGCGCTGCTCGGCGCCGAGCTGGTGCTGACCGAGGGCCCGAAAGGCATGAAGGGCGCGATCGCCAAGGCCGACGAGCTCGCCGCCACGCTGCCCAACGCCATCATCCCGCAGCAGTTCGAGAATCCCGCCAACCCCGAAATCCACCGCCGCACCACGGCCGAGGAAATTTGGAACGACACCAATGGCGAGGTCGACATCTTCGTTGCCGGTATCGGCACCGGCGGCACCATCACCGGCGTCGGCCAGGTGCTGAAGAAGCGCAAGCCTTCGCTGCAGGTCGTGGCGGTCGAGCCGGAAGCCTCGCCGGTTCTGTCGGGCGGCCAGCCCGGCCCGCACAAGATCCAGGGCATCGGCGCCGGCTTTGCGCCCAAAATCCTCGACACCTCGATCTATGACGAGGTCGTCAGGGTCTCGAACGAGGATTCGGTGGCCAATGCCCGTCTCGTCGCCCGTCTCGAGGGCGTGCCGGTCGGCATCTCGTCAGGCGCAGCACTCCAGGCGGCAATCGTCGTCGGCTCGCGGCCGGAGAACAAGGGCAAGACCCTCGTCGTCGTCATCCCCTCCTTCGCCGAGCGCTATCTCTCGACCATCCTGTTCGACGGGCTGGGGGCTTAGGCGCTTCAACGCCCTCACGGTCGTCATCCACGGGCGGAGCAAGGAGCGAAGCGACGCGCGTAGACCCGAGGATCCATTCCGCGACGTCGACGCGCCGCAACGGTGCAGATTGTGCCCTGTTGCGTTCTTCGATCAGGTCACGGAATGGATTCCAGGGTCTCCGCGACGCCGCTTCGCGGCTGCTCCGCCCTGGAATGACGAGGCTGGGAGGCTTCGGACAATCCCCAGCGTTCGCGCCGATTTCACGGAA
>NZ_VFWS01000161.1:0-9324 GCF_006443065.1 Mesorhizobium sp. B1-1-5
GTGAAATCAGGGCAAACGCTGGCGATCGGCTGAAGGCTCCCAACCTCGTCATTCCAGGGCGGAGCAGCCGCGAAGCGGCGTCGCGCAGACCCTGGAATCCATTCCGTGACCTTGATCGAAGGATTGCAGCGGAGCAGAATTCTGCACCGCAGCAGCGCTCATGTGTCACGGAATGGATCCTCGGGTCTGCGCGCGTCGCTTCGCTCCTTGCTCCGCCCGTGGATGACGAGGTTGGGCCGTTTCGGCCAATCTCCAAGGCATGCCACCTGCCAACACAAACACGCCCGCCGGTCAAAATCCCTGTGCTGGGGAACCGGCAGATATCGTTATTGTGACCGCAAAGCCGTTTGCGGCCTGCGGCAATTCCAGCTAAGAGGCCGCCATTCACGCTAGCTGGGATCGACACCGATGACGGACATCGCCGCCACCGCCGAAATGCAGGCCGCGCTGCTCTCGCGCGCGCTGCCTTATATGCAGCGCTACGAGAACAAGACCGTGGTGGTGAAATATGGCGGGCATGCCATGGGCGATACCGAACTCGGCAAGGCGTTCGCCCGCGATATCGCGCTGTTGAAACAATCCGGCGTCAATCCGATTGTCGTGCATGGCGGCGGGCCGCAGATCGGCGCGATGCTCACCAAGATGGGCATCGAATCCAAGTTCGAGGGCGGCCTGCGCGTCACCGACCAGAAGACGGTGGAGATCGTCGAGATGGTGCTGGCGGGCTCGATCAACAAGGAGATCGTGGCGCTGATCAACGCCGAGGGCGAGTGGGCGATCGGGCTCTGCGGCAAAGACGGCAACATGGTGTTCGCCGAAAAGGCGCGCAAGACCATGGTCGATCCGGATTCCAACATCGAGCGGGTGCTCGATCTCGGCTTCGTCGGTGAGCCGGTCGAGGTCGACCGCACACTGCTCGACCTTCTGGCGCGCTCGGAAATGATCCCGGTGCTGGCGCCGGTGGCGCCGGGCCGCGACGGCCACACCTACAACATCAACGCCGACACCTTTGCCGGGGCCATCGCCGGCGCCTGCCGCGCCTCGCGCCTGCTCTTCCTCACCGACGTGCCCGGCGTGCTCGACAAGAACAAGAAGCTGATCGACGAGCTGACGGTCGCCGAGGCCAGGACGCTGATCAAGGACGGCACGGTTTCGGGCGGCATGATCCCGAAGGTCGAGACCTGCATCGAGGCGATCGAGCGCGGCGTCGAGGGCGTCGTCATCCTCAACGGCAAGACGCCGCATTCGGTGCTGCTCGAGCTGTTCACCGAGCACGGCGCTGGCACGCTGATCGTTCCGTAAGGAAAGCAAGTTCACCATTTCCATGGAATTGCGAACCGCCATGTCAGCCGGCTAACTTTCTTGCCGCCGGCGCGCGTCGATCTTCAATGATCGGCGCGACGGACTTGCGTGGCTGGCGCCCGGCGATCATCGATTCCTCCTCGGCGTCCTGCGGCGCGCCCCAGAATTCGGCTAATGTCGGCCCACCCGTGACGCGGCCGTCGCGGACGAGAAACCCCCAGACCTCGCGGAACCAGACGCGGCGTCCCATCCTGGTGTACCAGCGCATCGAATGGCGCTGCTCGGGATCGGGGTGGAACAGGATGCGCGCCAGCGCCTTCGGCCGCGACTGCACCGCGACCTCGATCAGCTTGACGGCGAAGAACAGCATCCAGGGTTTCAGCCTGGTCATGTGCAGAACCTGGTGCTTGTAGTCCCACAGGCGCATGTCCTTCTGGATCACTTTGCGGTCCTTGGCTATGCGGAAGAACGGCGTCCAGCGATGCGGCGTGACATAGAGCGCCTGGATCTGGTCCGGATCGTAGGCGATGAGCTGGCGAAAGCCGCGCCAGAGATCGCGTAGCGTCTCGTCCTCGAAGCCGGCCACCCAGGTCGCCATCGACAGGATGCCGTGCCGGCGCAGCAGCCGGATCGCCTCGCGGTCGGATTTTGTGCTGCCGCCCTTGCGGATCAGCGACAGTGTCTGCTCGTCGGTGTTCTCCATGCCGAGCAGCCAGCGGATGACGCCGGCCTTGCGGTAAAGATGCAGGATATCGGCATCGCGCACTATGTCGTCGGCGCGCGTCGAGCCGACGATCAGCACCGGCACGTTCTCGGCGATCATGGCTTCGAGAAAGGCGCGCCAGGCCTTTTTCGAGGAAGTCGGGTTCTCGTCGGCCAGATTGATCAGCTCGACGCCGTGCTCGCGGTGCAGCCAGGCGATCTCCTTGGCGAATTTGACCGGGTCGCGGTGGCGCCAGCGGGTCCAGAAACCGCGCTGGCCGCAATAGTTGCACAGATGCGGGCAGCCGCGCGAGAACTGCATGACCACCGCCCGCTTGCCGCCCCAATAGGAGTAGCGGCGATGATCGATCAGCTCCCAGCCGACGCGCCAGGCATCGAGGTCGGCTATGGTCATGGCCGCCTGCGTCGCGACAGGACGGCCGAAATCGTCACGATAGGCGATGCCGGCGACGCTCGCCACCGGCTGGCGAATCTCGATCGCCTCGACCAGCGCCGTCGCGGTCGCCTCGCCCTCGCCCCGCACGATGAAGTCGAAGACGTCGGTCGCAGCGAGGATATCGCGCCAGTGATAGGTCGGGAAGACGCCGCCATAGATGACTATGACGCCCGGCGCGCGGGCCTTGATCATCTCGGCGATCTTGAAGGCCGTCGGATGCGCCGAGGTCGAGCCGGAATGGCCGATCAGCACGAAATCCGGATCGCCGCGCAGCGCCTCGTCTACTAGCGTCGCAAGCGGCATCGGCCCGAACTCGGCGTCGACCAGGCGCACCTCATGGCCGGAATCGATCAGCGGCCCGCCGATCGCCAAAAGACCAAGCGGCGGCAGGTGGTCGTCGGGCACACGGCTGCCGATGGCGGTGTGCGGCGGATTGATCAGCACGATGTTCAAGGCGGACCTCCATGTTGGTCCGCTTGTGCTAGTCGCCTATGTCGAAGCCGCCTTGGCGCGGTTCAGCAGTTTCCACGCAGCTTTTCGCCAGATTTGACCGGATCAGCGCCGCAGATGGCTGAGCGGCACGTGGCCGGGGCCCTTGATGTTCTGCAGCACCAGTTGCGTATGGACGTCGCGCACGCCGGGCAGACGCATCAGCCGGTGCATGACGAAGGCGTTCAAGTCGTCCACCGACGGCACCAAGACATGCAGCAGAAAATCGTAGTCGCCTGTCATCGTCCAGCAGGACGAGACCTCGTCCATGCGCTGCACGGCGGCGATGAAGCTTTCGGGCGAGCCGTCGCTGTGGCTGACCAGCCGCACCTGGATGAACACCTCGACGGTCAGGCCCACGGCGCGGCGGCTGAGCACCGCGGCGAAGCCCTTGATGATACCGGCTTCCTGCAAGGCCTCGAAGCGGCGCGCGCAAGGCGTGGTCGACAGGCCGATCTCCTGCGCCAGCTCCGAGACGGGCTTGCGGCCGTCGCGCTGCAGGATGTCGAGCATCCTTATCTCGAAATCGTCAAATTGAGGCATTTCTTCTCAGTCTCGCGTTGATCTGAGCGCTTTTATCTCCAAATCAGCTGGCGTGCCATAAACAAAGCTGATTTGCCTCAGCGGTCGCTTCTAAACTTCCCATCACGATCCGCGGATCACGATCTTGAGGAGGATATGATGACGATCAGCGTTGCCGATTATGCCGCCGAATGCGCGGCGCAGGGCCTGCGCGGCGACTATTCGGTCTGCCGCAGCGATTTCACCGTGGCGCAGGGCCACGACTATTCGGCCGAGGAGCAGGCGGTGTGGCGCACGCTCTGCGATCGCCAGACGAAGCTGACGCGGAAGCTCGCGCACCGCTCATATCTAGACGGCGTCGCGGCGCTCGGGCTGCTCGACAGGATTCCGGATTTCGATGCCGTTAGCGAAAAGCTCGCCAGGCTGACGGGTTGGGAGATCGTGGCGGTGCCCGGCCTCATTCCCGCCGGCCCATTCTTCGATCATCTCGCCAACCGGCGCTTCCCGGTCACCAACTGGCTGCGGACGAAAAAAGAACTCGACTACATCGTCGAGCCGGACATGTTCCACGATTTCTTCGGCCATGTGCCGATCCTGACCCAGCCGGTGTTCGCCGATTTCATGCAGATGTATGGCCGGAAGGCGGAAGATCTGATCGAACTCGGCGGCGACGAGATGATCACGAGGCTCTACTGGTACAGCGCCGAATACGGCCTCATCCAGGAAGCCGGCCAGCCGTTGAAAGCTTTCGGCGCCGGGCTGATGTCGTCCTTCACCGAGCTGCAATTCGCGGTCGAGAGCAAGGACGCCCACCACGTGCCGTTCGATCTCGAGACGGTGATGCGCACCGGCTATGAGATCGACAAGTTCCAGCGCGCCTATTTCGTGCTGCCGTCCTTCGATGCGCTGCGCGATGCTTTCGCCAATGGCGACCTCGCCGGCATCGTCGCGCGGTTCAAGGACCAGCCGGCGCTCGACCCGGCGACGGTCTGAGTGTTGTTTACGCAATTCCGGACGGAGGCTACGGCGAAGTCGCCGAGCCCAAACCGCAACGCACTTTTCCTGGAATTGCTCTGAGGTCGGTTCTCGCCCAACCGACATTCAGGGCGGTTCAGCTGCCGACAGGCGGCTGAGCCGCTTTGTGCTTTTTTGCAATTAGTTCCCCAGCACAGGGATTTTGACCGGTTGGCTATGTTTGCGTTGGCAGATGCCATGCCTTGGCGGTTAGCCGAAACGCCCACCCAGTCGTCATCCACGGGCGGAGCAAGGTGCGAAGCGACGCGCGCAGACCCAAGGATCCATTCCGTGTCGCATGAGCGCTGCCGCGGTGCAGAATTCTGCTCAGCTGCACTCTTTGATCAGTGTCACGGAATGGATTCCAGGGCCTCCGCGACGCCGCTTCGCGGCTGCTCCGCCCTGGAATGACGAGGTTGGAAGGCTTCCGCCAATCGCCAGCGTCTGCGCTGATTTCACCGAAAGGAACGGTGAAAATCGTGCCCGTCGACAAACGGCAATTTTTCAAAATCCTGCGCTGATCCTCTGGCTATGCCTTGTCCGGCTCGGCCTTGATCCTGGCCAGCTGCTCGTTTTGCAGGGCGTGTGCCGTATTGATGAATGCGCAGCACGGTCGAGATCAGACGGCAATCACCTTGCCCAGATGCTCGCCGAGGCGGCAGGCGAGCGCGGTGATGGTCGTCGTCGGATTGCACTGGCCCGACGTGCAGAACACCGACGAGCCGCCGACATAGAGATTGTCCATGCCGTGCACCTTGCAATTGGCGTCGACGACGCTTTTCAAGACATCGGTGCCCATGCGGGTGCCGCCCATATGGTGGTTGCCGGCCGTTTCCTCATCGGTCGGGTAATCGCCGCCATTGCCGATCCAGTCGTCGATGCGGACGCGGCCGAGATTCTTCTGCGCCATGGTCGTGCCGAAAAGCTTCAGGCCTTCGAGCAGCGTGCGGCGCTCGAGCGGCGACTTCTTCCAGTGCAATTCGATGCGCGGCACGCCGGCGTGGTCGACATCGGCCTTCGACAGCGCGATCTGGTTGGAGGCAAGCGGCGCCTGTTCCCAGGCGACGTAAAGCTGGGCGGCGCAGTGCAGCCTCTGGTCCAGCTGGGAAGACATCCATTCCGCCATATTGGGCGCCGTGCAGGCGAGATCGGCGATCAATTTCTTGACATTGGGATAGGGCGACTCGATCAGGCGGATGCCGAAATTCATGATCTGCAGCCGCTCCATCGCGGCAAGCGTCGGCGAGAAGAAGGCTTCGCTCGAGGCGTCGACCTCGAACTCCGAATAATTGGCGAGGATGGCATTGCCGCCCAGGAAGGTCGGATGCTCCATCCAGTAGCGGCCGAGCGCCGCCGCGTTCGGCACCACGCCGCCATTCGAGCGCTCATTCGACCACAACAGCAGCCGCGAGTTCTCCAGCCCGCCGGTGCAGGTGACGAAATAGTCCGCTGGGAAGGTGCCGGCATCCTGGCCGTTCGACCAGAGCTTCGCGCCGGTGACGCGCTTGCCGTCGCCGGTGAGCTCGGTCGCGTAGGTGTTGAGCACGACGGCGATGTTCCTGCTCTTGTCGAGCTCGTCGGCGAACTTCTCGCCGAAGCGAACCGCCGGGCTCTTGATCAACTGCACCCAGCGGATGTCGTCCGAAACCGGGACGTCCGGACGGAAGGCCGGCAGCTCAATGATATCGTGGACTTCGCCAAGATGGGGCTCGATGTCGGCGCGGCCGATCGGCCAGCCGGTGTCCGGCGCCCAGGCCTTGGGCTCGAAGTCCTGTTTGTCGAGCACGCGGCACCAGCCGGCCCAGTGATTGGACGAGCCGCCCATGAAGCGCAGCCTGGTGACGTCGAGGTCGAAATAGAAATCGCCGACCGTCTTGCCGCGGTAGAAATCCTGTGACTCGTCGCTGAACTCGCGCGAACCCGCCTCCAGCACGACCACCGGGATGCCGGCTGCGCCGAGCTTCCTGGCGATCGTCATGCCGGCCGGGCCGGAGCCGAGAATACAGGCCTTGGGTCTGAAGCCGGCCTGCTTGTAGGTCTCGTAGCTATCGAAGATCATGCGAGGTCGCTTCGCCGCAGGATCCAGCCATTGATCTCGACGATGTCGTCGGCATCGACCACGGGTTGCTGGCTGCGGAACAGCGACAGGGCGGGCAGCGCGAGCAGCGCCTGCACGATCGCGCGGCGCGACATTTTTCTCATGAACCTGCTCATGACACGTCTCTCGACAGGGGCCTCGATCCACGCATGCCGTTCCTCAACGGCACATATGCCGCCTTGGAGGCCAATTCCGTGCCAGACCCAGGTGAAAACGGCGTTACACCAGGAAGTCTAGCGCGGTTGAATATGGACATGGTTAGGGCATTCCTAACGCCTGCGGCGAGGCTTCATGCCGCCTCGGGCAGTTCGCGGTCGAGGATCGAAAGATTGCGGCCGCGGTTCTTTGCCGCGTAAAGCCTGCGGTCGGCGGCGCGCATCAAATCCGAAACCGTCGCGCTCTCGCCGCAGCAGACGCCGCCGATCGAGACCGTGAGCGGCACGGTCCGTTCGTCGACCGGGCGGAAACGGATCAGCTCGACCTCGCGGCGGATGCGTTCGGCGATATGCTTGGCTTCCGGTTCGCTGGCGCCAACCAGGAAAGCCGCGAATTCCTCGCCGCCGATGCGGCCGAGCACGTCGCCGCTGCGAATGCCGCGTTCGATGGCGCCGGCAATCAGAAGCAGCGCTTCGTCTCCGGTCAGATGACCGTAGCTGTCATTGATCCTCTTGAAGTGATCGGCGTCGATGATGAGCAGCGCGCCGCGATCGCTCTTGCGCCGCGAACCGTCGAGCGCGGCGAAAAAGGTCTCGCGGTTGAGCATGCCGGTCATGTCGTCGCGGCTTGCCTTTTCCGACAGGCGCCTGTGCGCCGCCGCGAGCTGCGCATGGGCCCGGGCAAGCTCGCGGTGAGCATTCTTCAGCCGGCCGCTCTGCCAGAAGCTGCTGGCGCTGGCGGCCCAGGCGAGCACGAGCGGGCAAACCGTCGAGGCCAGCCAGACGGTGCGGCTCATCGGAAAGCCCATTGCCGGAACCACAATCAGCGTCAACAACAGCGAGACGGCGACCGAAGCGAACGCCACGGCAGCGGCCCTCAGAAATATGCGACTCATCACTTGCTCCCAACGGAAAGCTTCTGTGCCAGCAAGCGTTAAAGGCGACCTTTCCGGGACTTTTAAAATTTGAAGCGACACGCCATTTTGGCAATTCGTGACGCGTATAAGTTGTGGATAAACTCCTGGCCGGCATGCCATAAGAAATCCATGACAACGACACCCGATCCCGCCCGCTTTGCCCATGTCACGGACTGGGTGTTCGACCTCGACAACACGCTCTACCCGCATCACTCGAACCTGTTCGCGCAGATCGACGTGAAGATGACCGCCTATGTCGGCGAGCTGCTGACGCTTTCGCGCGACGACGCGCGCAAGCTGCAGAAGGAGCTCTACCTGGAATACGGCACGACGCTGAACGGGCTGATGAAGCGGCACGGCATCGATCCCGACGATTTCCTAGAGAAGGTGCACGACATCGACTATTCGCGGCTGGTGCCGGATCCGGTGCTGGGCGCGGCGATCCGCCAGCTTCCCGGGCGCAAGTTCATCTTCACCAATGGCGACCGCAGGCACGCCGAACGCACCGCGCGCCAGCTCGGCATACTGGAACATTTCGACGCCATCTTCGACATCGTCGCGGCGGGGCTGAACCCCAAGCCGGAGCGCCAGACCTATGAGCGCTTTGCCGAATTGCACTCGGTGACCGGACACAATGCGGTGATGTTCGAGGATCTGGCGCGCAATCTGGCCGTGCCGAAAACGCTCGGCATGACGACGGTGCTGGTGGTGCCGCGCAATTTCGAGCCGACATTCTCAGAGATCTGGGAACGCGACCCCGCAAACGAGGACGACGTCGATTTCGTCACCGATGATCTCGCCGGTTTCCTGACCGCGATCGTCGACGTCGTGACGTGAACTCGGCAAGTGGTATGCCTTGGAGACTGGCCGAAACAGTCCGGCCTCGTCATCCACGGGCGGAGCAAGGAGCGAAGCGACGCGCGTAGACCCGAGAATCCATTCCGTGACGCATGAGTGTTGCCGCGGTGCAGAATTCTGCTCCGCTGCATTCCACCCCCCCAGGTCACGGAATGGACTCCAGGGCCTTCGCGACGCCGCTTCGCGGCTGCTCCGCCCTGGAATGACGAGGTTCAGGCGGCTTCAGCCAATCGCGAGCGTTTGAGCTGATTTCACGGACATGACCGGCGATAATCTCGCCTGCCCGCGGGGCCTGCTGTCACAGGAATTTTGACCAGTCGGCTCTGTTTGCGTTGGCAGGTGGCATGCGTTGGAGATTGGCCGAAACGGTCCGGCCTCGTCATCCACGGGCGGAGCAAGGAGCGTAGCGACGCGCGCAGACCCGAGGATCCATTCCGTGACACATGAGCGCTACCACGATGCAGAATTCTGCTCCGCTGCACGTTGATCAAGCTCACGGAATGGATTCCAGGGTCTCCGCGACGCCGCTTCGCGGCTGCTCCGCCCTGGAATGACGAGGTTGAGAGGCTTCAGCCAATCGCCAGCGTTTGTGCCGGCTTCACGGACAAGACGGGCGATGATGTCGCACTGCCGCCGGGCCTGCTGTCACAGGAATTTTGACCGGTCGGCTCTGTTTGCGTTGGCAGGCGGCATCCGTCGGAGACTGGCCGAAACAGTCCGGCCTCGTCATCCACGGGCGGAGCAAGGAGCGTAGCGACGCGCGCAGACCCGAGGATCCATTCCGTGACACATGAGCGCTACCACGATGCA
>NZ_VFWS01000162.1:0-9193 GCF_006443065.1 Mesorhizobium sp. B1-1-5
TTCCGCCGGTCTTCTTTTCGAACGCGCCGATCTTCTCCTGCAGCCGGTCGACGGCCGGATTGTCGCCGAGCGCCTGGCGGTAGACGCCGGAAATCGTCTGCACCGACGCGATGTGGCGGCCAAAGACCTTTTCCAGCGCCAGCGAAATCTCCCCGACCGTCGCATTGGCGCGCGCGGCGTGGATGGCGAATTCGAGCAGGTTCTCGCCGCTCTCGGCCGCGCGGGAGAGCGCTGCGAGCGCATTCTCGAGCACCGCGACGTCGCGCGTGCCCTTCAGCCGCTGCAGCTTCGATAGCTGCCGGGCTCTTACCTCGGCATTGTCGATCTTCAAGACGTCGACTTCGATATCCGCACCGGGCCGGTGCGCGTTGACGCCGACCAGCACCTGCTCGCCTGAATCGATGCGCGCCTGGGTGCGGGCGGCCGCCTCTTCGATACGCAGCTTGGGAATGCCCTTCTCGGTGGCCGCGGCCATGCCGCCGAGCGCCTCGACCTCCTCGATATGGGCAAGCGCACGCGCTGCCAGATCATGCGTCAGCCTCTCGAGATAAGCCGAACCGCCCCACGGATCGATGATGCGCGTGGTGCCGGATTCCTTTTGCAGGATCAGCTGCGTGTTGCGGGCGATGCGCGCCGAATGATCGGTCGGCAGCGCCATTGCTTCGTCGAAGGAATTGGTGTGCAGCGACTGGGTGTGTCCCTGCGTCGCCGCCATCGCCTCGATCATCGTGCGGGTGATGTTGTTGTAGGGATCCTGCGCCGTCAGTGACCAGCCCGAGGTCTGGCAATGGGTGCGCAGCGACAGCGAGCGCTCGTCCTTCGGCGCAAAATTCTTCTTCATCAGGCTCGACCACAGCAGCCTTGCGGCCCTGAGCTTGGCGACCTCCATGAAGAAGTTCATGCCGATCGCCCAGAAGAAGGACAGGCGCGGCGCGAAACGGTCGATGTCGAGGCCGGCGGCGACGCCGGCGCGGGCATATTCTATGCCGTCGGCGATGGTGTAGGCAAGCTCCAGATCGGCCGTCGCGCCGGCTTCCTGCATGTGGTAGCCGGAGATCGAGATCGAGTTGAACTTCGGCATATGCCTGGAGGTGTAGGCGAAGATGTCCGACACGATGCGCATCGAAGGTTTCGGCGGATAGATGTAGGTGTTGCGGACCATGAACTCCTTCAGAATGTCGTTCTGAATGGTGCCAGTGAGATCGTTCTGGGCGACGCCCTGTTCCTCCGCCGCCACGATGTACAGCGCCATGATCGGCAGCACGGCGCCGTTCATCGTCATCGACACCGTCATCTCGTTGAGCGGAATGCCGTCGAACAGCTGCCGCATGTCGAGGATGGAATCGATTGCAACGCCCGCCATGCCGACATCGCCGGCGACGCGCGGATGGTCGCTGTCATAGCCGCGATGCGTGGCGAGATCGAAGGCGACCGACAGGCCTTTCTGCCCGGCCGCGAGGTTGCGTCGGTAGAAGGCGTTGGATTCCTCGGCTGTCGAGAAGCCGGCATATTGCCGGATCGTCCAGGGCTGCTGGACATACATGGTCGGGTAGGGGCCGCGCATGAAGGGGGGCAGGCCGGGATAGGTGTCGAGATTGGCAAGACCCTTGAGATCGCCTTGGCCGTAAATATGCTTTACGGCGATGCCTTCCGGCGTCATCCGCTGGCCCTTGAGCTCGACCGGCGCGCGACGCGGCTCCGACCAGCCGATCTGGCTGAAATCCGGGATCATGATCCGGCTCCGATCGACTGATCGATGCGCACCGGAAACAGCGGCTCGCAGGTCGCCACGCCTTCGGTCAGGGCCGGACGCCGCTCCCGCGGCAGCGTCTCGACAGGGCGTTCGCTGCCGACGCGGTAAACCGTCGTGCCGACAATGCCGCGTTCGCCCGACCGATAGGCGCCGTTGCGCTTGGCGGCGGCCGTCTGCACGCGGTTCTGGATATAGCCCTGCTGCAGGCTGGCGAGCACGCCGCCCTCGGCCTCGATGCGCTGGAATTCTTCCCAGGCCGCAGCGCAGAGATCGTTGGTCAGCGCCTCGACCGAACCGGAGCCGCAGGCCGGATCGGCGACATGGCCGATGTGGCTCTCCTCGGCCATGATCAGCTGCGCGTTGCGGGCGACGCGGCGGGCAAAGCCGGCCGGCAGCCCGTGCGCGATGGTGTGCGGCAGGATCGAGATCGAATCGGCGCCGCCGGTTGCCGCCGCGAAAGCCGCGATCGCCGTACGCAAAATATTGGTCTCCGGGTCGGCCATCGTCATCATGCGATACGAGGTCTCGGCATGGATGCTGGCGGTCGAGGCCGGGATAGAGCAGGCTTCCTGGACCCGCGCCCAGAGCTTGCGCAACGCCCGCACCTTGGCCATCGACAGGAACTGGTCCTGGTCGACGCTGAGCGCGAAGCCGATATAGGGCGCCGCATAGACCAGCGGCTGGCGCGCCTTCTCGAACATCCTGAGATAGGACACGACGGAGGCCATCATCGAGCCGAGCTCCTGCGCCTCGGTGGCGCCGGCATTATGGAAGACGCGGCCGTCGGCCTCGAGCAGCACGCCCGGCACGCCCATCGAGAAGAAATGCGCCAGCGACTGCGGCATCGATTCCTGCAGCGCCTCGATCGAGGTGCGCAGCCGCCCCGTGCCGGCGAAGATCGCTGCCGGGTCGATGCCAAAGGAAAGGTTGAGCTTGGCCGGATCGGAGCGGCGGCGGCTGAGAAAAGCCAGCAGCCAGTCGGCCACGGCGCGGCTCCAGGGGTGCGCGTCGATGCGCACCTGCACGCGGTTGAGCGGCACGCCGTCGAGCACTCTCTCCAGCGCCTCCGCGGTGCGCGGCAAGCCGTAGCCGAAGGCATTCGGCGCGCCCTCGAAGACAAGCGACAGGCCCGTCGCGCCTTGGGCGATGTCTTCCAGCGCTTGCGCGCTGGCCCGGGCGACGTCCGGGTCGTCGACGCGCTGGCTGACGATCCAGGGCGCGGTCGGATTTTTGCGCGGCAACGGCTCGGCGGTCGTCGAGCGTTGGCTGAGCGGCTCGATGCGGATGCCGTCATCGGTGTGGGAGACGAGCTTTTCCTCGAAGGATCCGCCGGTAAGCACCTTTTCCGCCAGCGCCCGCCAACGCTTGGCGTCCGGGTTCGGAAGGTCGACATCCCTGGTCAAGGCGCCGGCGCCCATCGCTCTCCTCGCTTCTCGGTCGCATCAGCCGGTCAAGCCAATCTAAGGTCAGGAACCGGATATCACAATGCATCATCCTGCCGGGTTCTCTCGCGGCCAGCCAATCGATTGCCAAACATGCGCCGAATCCGCAAGCGCCAAAGGCCAAATTCGCTGCGCCGCAAAATCGATGCCGGGCATTGCCGCATGCGACCGGCGTTACTATACCTCGGGTGAGGCCTTTGAGCGGAACAGATTGCGGAGACGGACATGGTTGACGAGACCAGCATCTTCATCGGCGCCAGCCGCAAGCCCGACGATTCCTATCAGCGCGCCGAAGAGCTGCTGCTGCGCTACGGCAACCGCCACGGCCTCGTAACCGGGGCCACGGGCACCGGCAAGACCGTCAGCCTGCAGATCCTGGCCGAAGGCTTTTCCAACGCCGGCGTGCCTGTCTTCTGCGCCGATATCAAGGGCGACCTTTCCGGCATATCCATGATGGGCGAGGCCAAGGATTTCCTGGTCAAGCGCGCCGAGCAGGTGAAGCTCGATCCTTATCAATTCCAGGAATTCCCGGTCATCTTCTGGGACCTGTTCGGCGAGCAGGGCCATCCGATCCGCGCCACCATTTCGGAGATGGGGCCGCTGCTCTTGTCGCGGCTGATGAACCTCACGGAAGCGCAGGAGGGCGTCATGAACATCGCCTTCCGCATCGCCGACGAGGAAGGTCTGCTGCTGCTCGATCTCAAGGACCTGCAGGCGCTGCTTGCCAACATGGCCGATCGCGCCGACCAGCTCAGCGCGCGCTACGGCAATGTCACCAGACCTTCGGTCGGCGCCATCCAGCGCACGCTGCTCGTGCTGGAGACCCAAGGCGCGGCGAACTTCTTCGGCGAGCCGGCGCTGCGCATTGCCGACATCATGCGCACCACGCGCGACGGCCGCGGCGCGATCAGCGTTCTGGCCGCCGACAAATTGATGATGAACCCCAGGCTCTACGCCACCTTCCTGCTCTGGCTGATGTCGGAGCTGTTCGAGGAGTTGCCCGAGGTCGGCGATCTCGACCGGCCGAAGCTGGTGTTCTTCTTCGACGAGGCGCATCTTTTGTTCGAGGACGCGCCGAAGGTGCTGATCGATCGCGTCGAGCAGGTGGTGCGGCTGATCCGCTCCAAGGGCGTCGGCGTCTATTTCGTCACCCAGAACCCGCTGGATATTCCGGAAAAGGTGCTGGCCCAGCTCGGCAATCGCGTCCAGCATGCGCTGCGCGCCTATACGCCGCGCGAGCAGCAGGCGGTGCGCACCGCCGCCGAGACCTTCCGGCCCAATCCTGATTTCGATTGCGCCACCGCCATCACCCAGCTCGCCACCGGTGAGGCGCTGGTCTCTATGCTGGAGGACAAGGGCGTGCCGGCCATGGTCCAGCGCACGCTGATCCGGCCGCCGTCATCGCGGCTCGGACCGATCACGCCCGACGAGCGCCGCAAGATCATCGCCGAGAGCCCGGTCGCCGGCCAGTATGACGACGCCGTCGATCGCGAATCGGCCTTCGAAATGCTGCAGAAAAAGGCCAAGGAGGCGCAGGATGCCGAGGCGCAGGCACAGCAGCAGAACAGCGGCGGTTCGCGCTGGACCATTCCGGGCTTCGACGATGTTCTGGGGACAGGCAACCGGCGGTCCTCAAACCGCCAGACCGTTGCCGAAGCCGCCATCAAGTCGGTGGTGCGCTCGGTCGGCTCGTCCGTCGGCCGCGCCATCGTGCGCGGGATTTTGGGCAGCCTGGCGAGAGGCCGCTGAAGCGGAGAGGCGGTACCGCGCCCGGCGCGACGCGAATCACGCCCCGCAGCCTTTGATATCGGGCGAGACCCGCTTGCCGTCGCGCGGAATCCGTCACGGAAATGCGCCGCCCCTGAGAGCCGTCCTCGTTACCTCGCGACGATCAAATCTTACCCGTCGACGAGTGAGCTGCATCAGTGGCGGCTAAAACTTTTCGCTACGGAACTTTTCCGGCAGAACCGCAATTTCATGAAATACCGGACGCGCCAAATCATGGCCTTTGACGTGCTGTTGCCGGGGGGCAAACTGGATAGCGCCGACAGCACGTGCGATCACGAATTATTGTGGCCAGGGAACCAAAAGCGCCCGCTCAGGTTGGGCCGAAGCTGCGGAGGGCTGAGCATCGGGAGTCCAAGTTGCGGCGCGATGACGATCTGCAAGCTTGGTATTCGGAAATTCCTGCTGAAAGGCGGCCACTGCTGAACGCGAAAGGTGGGCTGTCGCTCGGCCACGCTCGCCTCGTGGCGCAATTCCTGAGCGAGAACTTTTCGCGCAAGCTTTCGCTCGCCGAGATGGCGGCCGTGTGCGGGCTGTCGCCCTACCATTTCGCCCGCGCTTTCTCCAAGACGTTCGGCGTGACGCCGCACCAATATGTTCTTGCCCTCCGCCTTGACTTTGCCGAGAAGCTGCTGGCCGACAGGCGCATGTCGATCACCGACATCGCCTATCTGAGCGGCTTCTCGAGCCAGAGCCACCTCACCACCACGATGAAGAAATATCGCGACGTGACGCCGTTGCAGGTGCGGGAGAGGTTGGTTCGATCGCGGGCCGGTAGGCAGAGCTGATATCCCGGCGGCGGTTATCCATGGGTCGGCTTATAAAAGGTATTACTAAAGTAATTTTGCGTTAACCTATGGAAGATCTACGGTATATTTTCAGATAAACAGCAATTTGTTGGAATACGAACCTCTGAAAACCTGTCTTTCTGCAGCAAATCCGGTATTCGGATTCTAGCTGGCCGAGGGGACATGAGCGACGACACGGCGATCCGCCGCAGCCTTTCCGAGGAGATCGGTTATTGGCTGGAGTCGGCATCGAGGACGCTTGAGAAGCGCTATGGAAATGGCGTGCCCCTGGCCAAGCAGGACATGCTGCTGGCCCATTATCTCTACGGCCTCACGACCGTCGTTCACGCGCATGACGCGCCCGCCGTCCATCTGGCGGCGGTGCGCTCCTATCTCGAGCGGCTGATCCCAACCGAGCGGGTCACGGCGGCGCTCCTGGCTGTGCCCGAGGCGGGTGACGCCTGGCTTGAAAACACGCTCGATCGCGTCGAGGCGATCGGTGAGAAACAGGGCCATGCGCTGCTGGCGCGTGGCGCCGATGTGATCATCCCATTTTCGAGCAGACACGCTTTGGCGGCAGGGTCGGCGGAACCTGCCGTTATCGAGCGCGACCCACCAAAGGAGGCATTCTCGCAATGAACTTCAGGCAAGAACGTATCGCTCAGCGCGGGTCGGCCCGATTTGCTGGAAACTGGGTCTCCGGCGCCGTCGACAGCCGCTCGCTCCGTCGTCGCCTGATGGCGGCGCTTCGCAATGCGCATCGCGTGCTCGGTCTCGCGCGCAACCGGCTGGGGCTCGGCATGCTCGGTCTCGGCGGCGCGAGCTTGGCATCCGTCGGTGCGGCGGCTGGCCTGATGCTTTTTGTCGCCACGCCGGCTGACGCAGGCTCGGTTGCTTTAGGCGGCGGCTCGGCGACCGGCGCGGATAGCGTTGCGATCGACACGGGAAGCAGTGCAAGCGGACTGCGCGGCGTGGCGGTTGGAGCTGGGTCGTCGGCGAGCGGGCTGGATTCTGTTGCCAACGGCACCAACGCCAATTCAAGCGCCCAGAATGCCATCGCGATCGGCTTCCAGGCGATCGCTTCCCAGATAAACTCCATCAATATTGGCGCTCGCACCGCTCCGGGAACCGGTGCCCTTGCGGAGGGCGCCATCGCCCTTGGCACGGATGTGTTGGCATCTGGGACCACCTCTATCGCGATAGGACTCCAAAGCAAGGCCACAAACGACAGCGCCTCGGCGATCGGCCTACTTGCCAATGCTTCGGGGATAAGCTCAGGGGCGTTCGGTCGCTCAGCCACTGCTTCGGCCAATTTTTCGCTGGCGCTCGGCAATTTGGCCGTGGCGAGCGGTACCGGCTCGGTCGCGACGGGGTCCGGAGCCCAAGCCACGGGCGTCTCTTCCTCGGCGTACGGCAACAATGCCGCTGCGACTGGCACGAATGCATCCGCTATGGGACTGGGCGCAAATGCGAGCGCTCAATCGGCCATCGCCATAGGCACCAACTCCGCAGCGAGCGCCGCCGCCAGCACGGCAGTTGGCAACACCGCCGTTGCCAGCGGCATAAACTCCTCCTCATTCGGGTCTGGGGCGAAGGCGACGGGAGACAATTCTCTCGCCGCAGGCGTCAGCGCCAGCGCCGGCGGGGTAGCCAGCACCGCGCTCGGCATCGGCGCCAATGCGTCGGCGCAGAGCGCCATCGCCGTCGGCAACAATGCCAAGGCCGATGCCACCAACGCGGTGGCCATGGGCACCAATGCGGTCGCGACTGGCGGCCAGGCAGTCTCCATCGGCGCGAACAACACCGCCTTTGGCAACGGCGCGGTCTCCATCGGCGATCCGAGCTATGCCAGCGGCACCGGCGCCTTCACCGGCGGCGCCAACAACATCGCCAACAGCGACGGCACGGCGACCGCCACCGCCGCCAATATGGCCAACGGCGCCGTCGCCATCGGCAACAACAACAAGGCGATCGGGCAAGGCTCCGTGGCGCTGGGCAACGGTTCCACCGCGGGTGCTGCCGGCCTCGCCGGCAATGTCGCGCTGGGCGACGGCGCGACCGCTGCGGCGAGTTCCGGCGACGTGGCGCTGGGCTCGGGCTCGGTGACCGACGTGGCCGTCGGCACGGCCAGCGCGACGATCGGAACCACGACCTACGCCTTCGCCGGCACGACGCCGTCCTCGACCGTCAGCATCGGCGCGCCGGGCGCCGAGCGAACCCTCACCAACCTCGCCGCAGGGCGGCTCAGCGGCGGTTCGACCGACGCGGTCAACGGCTCGCAGCTTTTCGCCACCAATCAGCAGGTGACGCAGAACACCAGCGATATCAGCAATCTCAGCACGTCGCTTACCAACATCAACACCGGCGGCGGCATCAAGTATTTCCATGCCAATTCGACGGCGGCGGATTCGTCGGCGACGGGTACGGACTCTGTCGCCATCGGACCCGTCGCGACCGCGACCGGGACGAACGCCATCGCGGCTGGTACCAATTCGAGCGCCACCGGCGCCAACGCCTCGGCCGTCGGCAGCGGCGCCGTCGCGTCGAACCTGGACGCAACGGCCATGGGATACATATCCAAGGCTTCGGGCCAATACAGCACCGCCATCGGCGCCAATGCCAATGCGACAGGCACATCCAGCACGGCGATCGGCCAGAACGCGTTAGCCACGGGCGTTCAAGCGACGGCTCTCGGCGTAGGAGCGAATGCCGGCGCCGCCAATGCGATCGCGCTGGGCGCCCTCGCCACCGCCAGCAATGCCGGCGACGTGGCACTGGGCTCGGGCTCCGTGACTGACGTGGCTGTCGGCACGGCCAGCGCGACGATCGGGACCACGACCTACGCCTTCGCCGGCACGACGCCTTCCTCGACCGTCAGCATCGGCGCGCCGGGCGCGGAGCGGACCCTCACCAATCTCGCCGCGGGACGACTTAACGGCGGCTCGACCGACGCGGTCAACGGCTCGCAGCTCTTCGCGACCAACCAGCAGGTGACGCAGAACACCACCGACATCGCCGCCAACACCGCCGACATCACCACTCTCGGCAACACGATCAACACCATCAACACCGGCGGCGGCATCAAGTATTTCCACGCCAATTCGACGCTTGCCGATTCCCAGGCGCTGGGGACGGATTCCGTCGCGATTGGCCCGAATGCCGTCGCCACCAACACCGGCGACGTGTCGATCGGCCTGAATTCGGTTACCGGCGCCACCACCAATGTCGGCGGCACGACAATCGGCGGCGTGAGCTACACCTTCGCCGGCGGAACGCCGGCCGGCGCGTTCTCGGTCGGTTCGGTGGGCGCGGAGCGCCAAATCCAGAACGTCGCGGCAGGGCAGTTGAGCAACTCCTCGACCGATGCCGTCAACGGCTCGCAGCTCTTCGCGACCAACCAGCAGGTGACGCAGAACACCACTGAC
>NZ_VFWS01000163.1:0-9167 GCF_006443065.1 Mesorhizobium sp. B1-1-5
GTCTTGCCGGCGATCTTCACCAGCGGCTTGGGCATCGTGTCGGTGATCGGCCGCATGCGCTTGCCAAGCCCGGCAGCCAGCACCATCGCGGTCGTCGGCTTCATGGGACCCGTTCCTCGAGCAGGCCGTGGGCCATGTAGAAATCCTTCAGGCCGGCAAGCGCCGGATGCGCCAGCGCCCGCCTCAGATAATCGCGGATGCGCGGCAGGTGTTTCAGATAGTAAGGCTTGCCGTCGCGTTTTTCGAGCCGCACGAAGATGCCGAGGATCTTCGAATTGCGCTGCGCGGCCATCATCGCATAGGCCTCGGCGAAGCCGGCCTCGTCGAAAGCGCCGGCGGTGCGCCGCGCCGCGACATAAGCTGCGACGGTGCGCCGCTCGATCTCGGGCGAGATGGTGACGCGCGCATCCATCGCCAAGGAAGCGACGTCATAGGCGGCAGGCCCGATCAGCGCGTCCTGGACATCGACGATGCCCAGCCGGTCGAGGCCGGCGCGCTCGGCCCGCCAGATGATGTTGGGCGAATGGAAGTCGCGCAGCATCAGCGTGTATTCGTTGCCTGCCAGGCGATCGAGGAGCGCGTTCCATACGTCGTGGTAGCCTGCCCGCAACGCGTCGTTTGCCGGTTCGCCGGTGATCCATGGCACATACCAGTCGACCAGAAGGTCGGCCTCGATCAGCATGGCTTCCCGGTCGAAAGGCGGCACGTCGTGGAATAGGCCGGGCGCCGCTTCCAAGCGTGTCGGCCAGGTCTTGCCATGCATCATGGCCAGCAGCTCGGCCGCCGCCTCGTAGCGTTTGGCGATGGGCTGGCCGTCGCGACCGAGGAAACCTTCCGAGCCGAGATGCTCGATGAGCAGAAAGCCCTGGTCGAGATCCTGGGCATGGATCGCCGGCACGCTGACGCCGGCCCCAAGCAACGCCCGGTCGATGGCGACGAAGGCGGCGACGGATTGCGCCGTGTGGGCGATCACCGCATAGGGCTTGCCGTCGCGAACCGGCGGCCCGAGCACCAGGCGCGGCGAGTTCATCAGCACGCGCGGCGCTTGGCCGGGCAGCGAGACGATCTCGTAGGAGCGGGCGGAGGCGTCCCCGACGAAATGGCGGCGGCTGGCGTCGCCCCATCCGGCGGAGGCCAGGAAATCGCGCATCGCCAGCGATCGCACCGCGCGATCATAGATCGATCCCTGCCCGGAAAGCCGTGCCACGCGGCCTTCGCCCTGCTCGGCAAGATCGATCCACAGCGCCGTTTCCGGCAAGCGGTCTGCGGCCCGTTCCGGCCATTCGACCAGCGCCGCGCCTTGGCTTAGCGCATCGTCGAGGCCGAGCTCGTCGAGCTCGTCCGGTGCGGACAGCCGATAGAGGTCGAAATGATGCACCGGAACGCGCGTCTCGTAGCTCTGCACCAGGGTGAAGGTCGGGCTCGGCACTTCGAGATTGGCGTCGTCGGCAAGCGCCCGGATCAGCGCACGGGCCAACGTCGACTTGCCGGCGCCGAGATCGCCTTTCAGCGCGATCGCATCGCCGGCGCGCAATGCCATGGCAAGGTCCTCGCCAAGCCTTGCCGTTGCCGCCTCGTCGGCGAGAAAACGCTCCAGCACCGTTCCTGCCATATAGTCCGCGCTACTCGGCCGCGTCGCGGATGCCCGCCGGCGTATCGGGGATTCCGGAAGGCTTGTCCGGGAAGGTGCAGATCACCGTGGTGCCCCTGTCCTGGCCGGTCTCGATGCGCACGGTTCCGCCATGCAGTTCGACGAAGCTCTTGACGATCGAGAGCCCCAGCCCGGCGCCGCGCCGCCGCCCGCCATTGGCGCGCGGCTCGAAGCGGCGGAAGACCGATTCCAGCACGTCCGGCGGCATGCCTGGGCCATCGTCATGCACCGAGAACTCGACGCCGTCGGCCAGCCGGCGGCAGGTAAGCCGGATCGTGCTCGCCTCCGGCGCGTAATTGGCCGCGTTGCTGAGCAGGTTGTAGAGGATCTGGCGGATGCGGGTCTCGTCGCCATGGAAGCTCGCCGGCGCCTCCGCCGCATCGATCTCGAGCTTGATCCGGTGCTCGTCCAGCCGGTCGGCGACCAGCTCGGCGGCCGCGGCGATCGTCCGGTCGATGTTCATTTCGGAGATGTCGAGCTGCATGATGCCGGCATCGACCGTCGCCAGGTCGAGTATATCGTTGACGATGGTGAGCAGCACCGATGACGATGAGCCGACATGCTCGACATATTCGCGCTGCTTGGGCGTCAGCGGTCCGGTCGCGGGCAGCGACAGAAGCTCGGTGAAGCCGATGATGTTGGTCAGCGGCGAGCGCAGCTCATAGGACACATGCTGCACGAATTCGTTCTTCAGCTGGTCCGATTTCTCCAGCGCCTCGTTCCTGTCCTTCAGCGCCCGCTCGACGTTGACGGTGTCGGTGACGTCGACGAAGGTGATCATCACCTGGCCGTTGGGCAGGTGGATCACCGCGTAGCTCAGCACCGTCCCGTCGACGAGCTCGATCTGGCCGCGGCGGTCACGGCGCTCGTCGTCGAAGCCGGTGACCGCGGCGACGAAGCCGCCCCAGGGGCTGTTCGCCGCACGCTGGTCGCACAGGTCGCGGATCGCCGAAACATGAACGTTCGGCTTGACCGCCTCCACCGTCAGCCCCCACAGCGCGACGAAGGCCGGATTGGACAGCCGCAGCCGCCCGTCCGGACCGAACACGACCACGCCTTCGGCGAGATTGTCCAGCGTCTCGCCCTGCACCCGCACGGCGGTCTGGTAGCGGCTTTCGAGGTCCATCTTCTCGGTCAGGTTCTCGAACACCCAGGTGACGCCGCCCTTCGGCTGCGGGTTCGCCACGACGCGGATCGTCTTGCCGTCCGGCAGGTGCCACCAGTGTTCCTGCGATTCGACGGCGCGATAGGCGCTGAGCAGGTTTTCCTTCCAGCGCCGCCATTCCGGCTGCTCGGCGATCCTGCCTTCGCTGCGCAGCCGGTCGAGCAGCAGCGTGTTGGAGGGAGCGCTGAGCAGGAAGCCCGAGTCGAGGCCCCACAGCTTCTGGAAGGCCTGGTTGAAGAAGCGCAGCTTTTCGTCGGTGTCGAAGATCGCCACGGCGGTGTTCAACTGGTCGAGCGTGTCGGCATGGCTGCGCACGGTCCGCTCATATTCGGCGCGGATCGTCTCAGCAGCGCTGGTGTCGCAGGCGAGCCCCGCCGATCCGTCGGCGCCGGCGAAGTCGGTGACCGCAAACATGCGGCGATCGCCTTCGATCACGGTGGAAAGCGTCTGTTCGAAGACCGGGCGCGACTTGTGCTGCTCGGCGATCTGATCGCGCGCCTGGCCGCCAAGGAATTCCGTCGCGTCGCGCACGGCCGCGGCGGCGCTTCCTGCTTCCACGGCCTCGGCATAGGCGCGGTTGACCCATTGCAATCGCCCGTCCGCGCCACGCAGCCATGCCGGCATCTTCAACGCGTCGAGCAGGCCTATCATGGTGTCGTAGTCGGCGCTGAGCCGCTGGTTCTCGATCTTCAGCCTGGCCTGGTTGCGCAGCGTCTCCGACAGCGAGACGAAGCGCACCAGCACATGCGCCGCGCTCTTGCGGCCATGGACCTCCAGCGGCACGCCGGCCTGCGTTTCGATGACCAGATCGAAGGTCTTCGCCTGCTCGCGCAAGGCGGCAACCGCGTGCTCCAACGCCGCCGCCGAGCGCGGCATCAGCCAACGGCCGAAGGCGAGGAAGGCGGACCTGTCGTCAGGCGCGCCGCTTTCCAGCGGCAGGCTGCCGATGAGTTCGGGTTTCTTGTTGTCCGTCGTCCACACGATCAGGCGCTGATCGCGCAGATTGAGCAGCGCCTCGGAACGCTGCAGCGCAGCGTTGACATCCGCGATGCGGGCCCTGAGCTGCAGGTTCTGCGAGGCGGTGCGGGCGCGCTCGCGGATAAGGAAGATGGCCGAAACCAGTGCCGCGCCCATGACGCCCACGAACATGGCGAGCTGCATGACCTCGAGCGTGCTGACCGGCGCCGCGGCCTTTGCCGGAATGCCCGTCTCGGCGTGGGCGGTAAAGGCGAGCAGCGGGCCGGCAAGCGTCGAGGTCGCAAGCAGCAAGGCCAGCCGCGAGCCGGCGCGAAAACCGCCGCGGCTCACGCCGGGGCCGGCATCGTTCGAATCCTCATGGCCGCCGGAAACGGCCTTTCCCGCTCGTGGCGGGTAATCCCCCGGCATGTCTTGGTCCTCTTCGCCGCTTGAATGCAAGACCGCCCTGATGCGTCCCCGGCCCAACATGTCCCCGGACCGCGAATCACAACAATAACGCTTGCTGGAATCGGCGTGAAGAATCATTGGCGCAAAAAATAAAGCCGGATGGAAAGTCAACCACCCGGCTTCAATATATGGTAGATAATTTCGCTTTGGTTAATAGCGGTAGTGTTCGGGCTTGAACGGGCCCTGCGGCGTCACGCCGATATAGGCGGCCTGTTCGCCGGACAATTCGGTCAGCTTGGCGCCGAGCTTGTCGAGATGCAGCCGCGCGACCTTCTCGTCGAGGTGCTTGGGCAGTACATAGACCTGGTTCTCGTATTGGCCGTGCTTGCTGAAAAGCTCGATCTGCGCCAGCACCTGGTTCGTGAACGAGGCCGACATGACAAAGCTCGGATGACCGGTGGCGTTGCCGAGATTGAGCAGGCGGCCCTCGGACAGAAGGATCATCCGCTTGCCGTCCGGGAAGGTGATCAAATCCACCTGCGGCTTGACGTTGGTCCATTTCAGGTTGCGCAGCGACGCCACCTGGATCTCGTTGTCGAAGTGGCCGATATTGCCGACGATCACCATGTCCTTCATCGACCGCATATGGTCGAGCGTGACGACGTCCTTGTTGCCGGTGGTGGTGATGACGATGTCGGCGGTGGGTGCGGCGTCTTCCAGCGTTACCACCTCATAGCCGTCCATCGCCGCCTGCAGCGCGCAGATCGGATCGACCTCGGTGACCTTGACGCGCGCGCCGGCGCCGCGCAGCGAGGCCGACGAGCCCTTGCCGACATCCCCATAGCCGCAGACCACCGCGACCTTGCCCGCCATCATCGTGTCGGTGCCGCGGCGGATGCCGTCGACCAGCGATTCCTTGCAGCCATATTTGTTGTCGAATTTCGACTTGGTGACGGAATCGTTGACGTTGATCGCCGGGAAAGGCAGCAGGCCCTTCTTCTGCAGCTGATAGAGGCGGTTGACACCGGTGGTGGTCTCCTCGGTGACGCCGCGGATCGCTTCCCGCTGCTTGGTGAAGAAGCCGGGCGAAGCCTTCAGGCGCTTCTTGATCTGGGCGAACAGGATCTCTTCCTCCTCGCTGCCGGGATTGGACAGCACGTCCTCGCCGGCCTCGGCGCGCGCGCCGAGCAGGATGTACATGGTGGCGTCGCCGCCATCGTCCAGGATCATGTTGGAGGTACCGCCATCGGTCCACTGGAAGATGCGGTCGGTGTAGTCCCAATAGTCTTCCAGCGACTCGCCCTTGATGGCGAAGACCGGAATGCCGGCCTCGGCGATGGCCGCGGCCGCGTGGTCCTGGGTCGAGAAGATGTTGCAGGAGGCCCAGCGGACGTCGGCGCCCAGCGCCTTCAGCGTCTCGATCAGCACCGCCGTCTGGATGGTCATGTGCAGCGAGCCGGTGATGCGCGCGCCTTTCAGCGGCTTCTTGGCGCCGAACTCCTCGCGGCAGGCCATCAGGCCCGGCATTTCGGTTTCGGCGATCTCGATCTCCTTGCGGCCCCAGCCGGCAAGCGAGATGTCGGCGACCACATAGTCCTTGCTACCCGTCATGGCAGTGCTCCGGTGTGATTTTTTCTCAAGGCGCGCCGACGCCGGGAGGCGCATGGGAGGGCGCGGTTGCCGGCTTGACTACCAGATCGGTCGCCGCACGACAATGGGACATAAAGAAATCTTTATGCGCGCATGTCTTGCGTGTCGTCCAAAAGCGCGGAACGGTTTTGGGAAGACGACATGCATCCAACAAAAAGCGTGACTAGATTTCCTCGCCGAAACGCGAGGCGATCAGCTGCTCCAACGCATCCATGGCCGGCACGGCTTCCGGGCCGCTGGCGATGACGCGGATCGAATAGCCTGGGCTCGCCGCCAGCATCATCAGGCCCATGATCGAGGTGCCGCCGACCTTCACGCCGTCCTTCTCGACATGGATGGTGGCGTCGAAGCCGCTGGCGACCTGGACGAACTTGGCCGAAGCACGCGCATGCAGGCCGCGCTGATTGATGATCGGGAACTCCCGCACCACCTCATCCGTCCGCGGCGCCGATGCGTTCATTTGCTGCTCAGGAGCTGGCTGGCGACGTTGATGTATTTACGGCCGGCCGCTTGCGCTTCGTCGAGCGCGGCTGCCATGTTGTCGCCCTTGCGGATCGAGGAGAGCTTGATCAGCATCGGTAGGTTCATGCCGGCGATGACCTCGGTGCGGCCGGATTCCATCACCGAGATGGCGAGGTTGGAAGGCGTGCCGCCGAACATGTCGGTGAGCACGATGACGCCTGCGCCGGTGTCGACGCGCGCGACCGCGTCGACGATGTCGGCCCGGCGCTGCTCCATGTCGTCGTCGGCGCCGATCGCCACGGTTTCAAAACTGTCTTGCGGCCCGACGACATGCTCTACGGCATGTCGGAACTCGGTAGCGAGTTGACCGTGCGTCACGAGCACGAGTCCGATCATTCTCTGGTGGCTCCCGTCATCGCCGCTTCACAGGCGTATCTTATGCTCGCCAGCCATTCCAGGCGGCGGGAGCGCTATCTTGTCGACGCACGGCCGGTTGACAAGCCCAAAATTGCGGCGGCCCGGGCCATTTTGACGCATCGCAGCAAAAAAACCGGAGCGGATCATGAAAAAGGCTGGATCGACAGCCGCGCCATCAGCATGGGCAGCGCGGCGGTGACATTTCGCTGGGCGATGTCGACGCGGGGCAGCCGGCATCCGCCGATCGTCTCCGTGGTCTCGTCCTGCAGACGCGTCATGTCGGCCGGTTCGACAAGCCGCGCCACAAGGTCGATCACGGCGGCCGGTTCGAAAGCCAGCGGCCGCGGTCCGATGCCGTGCACCTCGGCGAGGCCGGCGATGCTCGCCGGCGTGCGGCACACCAGCCGGCCGCCATGCGCGGCCGCAAGCAACTGGTCGTCGCCGACCAGCCGGGCAAAAAGGCCCTGCGCGCGGCAATGATCGACAAGCGCCAGCGCCAGCGTCGTCTTGCCGGCGCCCGACGGCCCGGTGATCAGCACGCCGCGCTCGCCGACCTGTATGGCCGTCCCATGGATGTTGCGGGGCTTTGCGGCGGCGCCTGGCATGTCGGTTCGGCGATCAGCCTTCCGCCGGCAGCGTCACCACGAAACGCGCGCCCTTGATCTCGCCGGGCTTGGTGCCGGGGATGTTCTCGGCCGTCAGCGTGCCGCCATGTGCCTCGACGATCTGGCGGCTGATCGACAGCCCGAGGCCGGAGTTCTGGCCGAACGCCTCGCCGGCCGGCCGGTCGGTATAGAAGCGCTCGAAGATGCGATCGATCTTTTCGGCGCGGATACCCGGGCCGTTGTCGTCGACGGTGATGATATTGAACTTGCCCGCGCGCGCCAAAGAGATCGCTATGTGGCCATGCTCGTCCGGCACGAAGGAACGCGCGTTCTCGATCAGGTTGGTGATGACCTGGCCGATCCTGAGGTCATGGCCGACAACGAAATAGCCTTTGGCGCCGGCCGGCAGCTTGGCGACCTTGAGGTCGATCTCGACGGCCTTCTTGTTGCGCGTCGTCTCGCGCGAGACGGCGATGAGGTCGGTGATGAACTTCTTCAGGTCGACGGTCGCCGCATCGTCGCGCGCCAGCTCCGCATCGAGGCGGGACGCATCCGAGATATCGGTGATCAAGCGGTCGAGCCGCCTCACATCGTGCTGGATGATCTCCATCAGGCGCGCGCGAGAGGCATCATTTTTCGCCAAAGGCAGCGTTTCCACGGCGCTGCGCAGCGACGTCAGCGGGTTCTTCAACTCATGCGACACGTCGGCGGCGAAACTTTCGATCGCCTCGATTCTCGCGTACAGCGCATTCGTCATATCGCGCACGGCAATGGACAAATTGCCGATCTCGTCCTGACGATCGGAAAAGTCGGGGATTTCCTCGCGGCTCTTGACGCCGCGCCGCACCCTGACGGCGGCGGCGGAAAGCCGGCGCAGCGGATTGGCGATGGTGGAGGCGAGCAGCATCGACAGGATCGCGGTGACGAGCGCCGCCACCCCGAACACGCGCAGGATCGCCTTGCGCTCGGCCGCGACGATCTTGTCGATGTCGCCGCCTTCGGTGGACAGCATCAAGACGCCGAGCACGGCGCGGAAGCGCTGGATCGGCACCGCGACGGAGACGATCTGTTCGCCCTGCTCGCTCACCCGCACGATGGTCGAAGGGCTGCCGGTCAGCGCCTTGACCACTTCGGGAAAGGCCGCACCGTTGCCGCCGGGCTGTTCGTGGTAGACAGGCAGGTCCTTGTTGCGGAAGAAGTCGAAGATGAACTTCTCCACTCGCTCCACGACGCCGGGCTGCTCGTCGTCGACGGGCGGCAGGTCGTAGCGCAGGATCTGGCCGCGCGAATAAAGATGCCGGGAATCGAGCAGCAGGTTGGCGTCGCGGTCATAGATGCGGGCGCGGGTGCGTGTCGGCGAGATCAAGCGTCGCAGCACCGGCGCGACGCGCTCGGGATTGATCGGGAAATCGAGGTTGTCGAGCTGGTCCGACCCCGGCCCCAGGCTTTCGCCCGCCTGCAGCTCCAGCAGCTTTTCCGGATCGATGCTGATCGAATCGGTCTCGACGGTCGCCGAAGCCGCGATCGCGCCGGCGATGATCTCGCCCTGCGTCATCAGGCTTTCGACGCGCGCGTCGATCAGCCCGTCGCGAAAGGTGTTCAGGTAAAGGATGCCGGTGACCAGCACGGCGAGGCCGGCCAGGTTGAGGAACAGGATGCGCCGCGTCAGGCTGGAGAAGATGTGATGGCCGAGAAACCGGCGCATCGGCACCGTGATTTTCGAAACGAAGGCGGGCACGATCCGCGGCGGACGCCTTGCCGCGCCCGCCCGTCTGCCTCGCTCTACTTCCACTGCCATCGAATAGCAGGCCCTGCTTGGTTAGTGAGTAGTGAGTAGGCAGTAGGCAGTAGG
>NZ_VFWS01000164.1:0-9008 GCF_006443065.1 Mesorhizobium sp. B1-1-5
CAAGAACACCAGCGTAGGCTTTGTGCTGCTGATCAGCCTGCAGCGCGGGTAGATGTAACGATATTCAGGTGAGGCCGGCCTGCGAAACGCGGCTTCCTGCGCTTCCGGTGCTCACGTACGAAAAGTACGCTCCGCTCCGGCCTTCGCCGGCCGAAGCCCTCATAAATGTCTCCGTCCTATGAAGGCTACGGCCGGCGTAGGCCGGTTCTCGGAATCCACCTTTCTCGACTCGGCCTGACCTGAATCTCGTCACACCTTGAATCGGAGCGATAACAAAAAATCTCCAGCTGGGTTGCGGTTCCTGTCCGCTCACCCCTCCCAAGCGCTCTCCTGAGTCTCTATATTGAGCCATGGAAAAGCGAATCTACCCCCAAGCCATCGACTCGGTCGTCATGCCGGAGCCCTTCGGCAAGCAGGACTTCCACGACGCCAGAAAGGCCGTCGCGGCGCTGCAGGCGCTCTACGACCGCAACACCAAATTCCTGCGCGATTCTTTCTCAGCCCTTGCCGCGGGCGGAGATGAAAGCAAGCGCTACCGGGCCTTCTATCCGCAGATCGGCGTCACCACGACCTCATTCAGCCAGGTCGACTCGCGCCAGGCCTATGGCCATATGCCGACGCCCGGCCATTTCGCCACCACGATCACGCAGCCGCAACTGTTCGAGAACTATCTCATCGAGCAGCTTCGGCTCATCATGCGCAATCACGGCGTGACGGTGACGGTCTCGGAATCGACGACACCCATCCCGCTGCATTTCGCCTTCCTGGAAGGCACCTATGTCGACGGCGCCGCCGCCGAGCGCATCAAGCGGCCGATCCGCGACCTGTTCGACGTGCCCGATCTCGACGGCACCGACGACCAGATAGCCAACGGCACCTTCGAGGTGGCGTTCGGCGAGCCGCGGCCGCTGGCGCCGTTCACTGCGCAGCGCATCGATTATTCGCTCCACCGCATGACGCATTACACGGCGACCAGCCCGCAGCATTTCCAGAACTTCGTGCTGTTCACCAATTACCAGTTCTACATCGACGAATTCGTTGCGCGCGCCCGCGAACTGATGGAGAGTGGTGGAGGCGGCTACAGTGAATTCGTCGAACCGGGCAATGTCGTAACCAAGGCGGGAGCCGGGTCGCCGAGCGAGGGCGCGCCGCCGCACCGCCTGCCCCAGATGCCGGCCTACCACCTGAAGAAGCCGGGCCATGGCGGCATCACCATGGTCAATATCGGCGTCGGCCCGTCCAACGCCAAGACCATCACCGACCATATAGCGGTGCTGAGGCCGCATGCTTGGGTGATGCTTGGCCACTGCGCCGGGCTGCGCAACACGCAGGCGCTGGGCGACTATGTGCTGGCGCATGCCTATGTGCGCGAGGACCATGTGCTCGATGACGACCTGCCGGTCTGGGTGCCGATCCCGCCGCTGGCCGAAATCCAGGTGGCGCTGCAGGAGGCGGTCGCCGAAGTGACGGGACTGTCGGGCTACGATCTCAAGCGCATCATGCGCACCGGCACCGTCGCCACCATCGACAACCGCAACTGGGAGCTGCGCGACCAGCGCGGACCGGTGCAGCGCCTGTCGCAGTCCCGGGCCATCGCGCTCGATATGGAATCGGCCACCATCGCCGCCAACGGCTTCCGCTTCCGCGTGCCTTATGGGACGCTGCTGTGCGTCTCCGACAAGCCGCTGCATGGCGAACTGAAGCTGCCCGGCATGGCGACCGAGTTCTACAAGCGGCAGGTGGCGCAGCATCTCACCATCGGCATCAAGGCGATGGAGAAGCTGGCCGAAATGCCGATGGAGCGGCTGCATTCGCGCAAGCTCAGAAGCTTTTCCGAAACGGCGTTCCAATAGAGCCACACGCCTGCCAGTGGTCGGCGAGGCAATCGGTCGTCTTGCTTGGGCCGCAATTTGGCCGATAACCGGTCCGAACGGAAGACTGGGGCTTCGGAGAGAATGACAACGGGCGGCGCGCGCTTGAGCATGATGGCTCAGCTGATAGTCCTGGCGATGATGGCATGCTCGGCTGCGCTCTTGGCCGGGTTCTTCGGCGCTCTGCATCCGGCCTTCGATTCCTTCTCGCATTTCCGCATGCATCTGAGCGTGCTGACGGCCCTCCTCGCGCTGTTGCTGCTTGCCGGCCCCTACCGGCTACAGGCGGTCGCCGCGCTGGTCTTCGCCATCGCCTGCTTCGTCACGACGACGGGCGCGCTTCCCAGATTGTCGGCGCAGCAGGCGGTCGCAAAGCCGGCCGACCGGATCACCTACAGCCTGTTGCAGATGAACCTGCGCTTCAACAACCCGACGCCGAAGAAAGTGCTGTCGCTGATCGGCAGGACCAATCCGGACGTCATCACGCTCGACGAAGTGTCCGGCATGTGGGCGAAGGAGCTCGGCTATATTGCCGGCGCCTACCCCTATCGCATCCTGTGCGACTATCCCAACGGCATATTCGGCGTCGCGCTGCTCTCGCGCCGTCCCTTCGCCGCCGGCACCGCGCCAGGTTGCGAGCCGCGCGGCGCGATGGCCACCGCCACGATCGATTTCGGCGGCATTCCGGTCGATGTCGCCGCGATCCATCTCAGCTGGCCGTGGCCGCAGGAGCAATACTGGCAGATTGGCGAATTGGCGCAATCGCTGGCCGCGCTCGGAGAAACCGCCATCATGGCCGGCGACTGCAATGCCGTGCCGTGGAGTGTGGCGGCGCGGCGGGTGGCGCGGCTCAGCGGCATGACGCTAATGCCTTCGATCGGTCCGACTTGGATCCACCGCACGCTGCCCGACTTCCTGCGCCGCTATGCGGGCCTGCCGATCGACCAGGTGTTCAGCAAGGGCGGGGTGACGATCCTTTCGTCGGCCCGAATGGAGGACACCGGCTCCGACCATCTGCCGGTGCTGGTCGAATTCACGCTGCGGTCCGACGGCAACGCGCCTGACGACGACCACAAGTCGGCGCTGGCGGCGAATACCTCGTCAACCGGGACACGTGGCTAGACTACCTCGACAGGTTCCAAGTCGGTCGGCCTGTGCAGTGTCTCAGTTCGAGATTTGACCGGGTGATAGCCAGCATCAACCGCCTGTCGCATCACGAGCCGAACTTGTGTATCCTTGCCGCAAAATCATTGGCCGGTGATATGGCGCGGGTTTGGAAGATTGTACGCCATGGAGCGCCCGACGAATGGGAAGACTCCATCCCAGAAAAGTCGCTGCCCGAAGGCCAGCTAGCTGTGCTTCTCTCGCGGCTAGTTTTAAGTCACCTGCCAGCTGCCGCGACATTGCCACGAAACGCACCGCGCTACACGACCTCGCTTACAGTGAAGAATGACAGACGGGGCAACAAAAGCTTCACCGTCTACGCGAGCGGCAGCCGAATACACTACATTGCGACCTTGGAGGATGCTTCGGGTGCCGACCGGACCTGAAGGCCGAGAAGCCCAATATACTGGACGTCTGCAGTTGCGCGTCCGGCCAAGTAGATAGTTTAGAAGTCGCTTCTGGGCTTATTTCTTGATCAACGCATTGACCAGTTTTTCGACATGGCCGCCGTCGCGGTGCTCGCGCGCGTCGAAGGCATTCTGCCTGGCCTCGTAGTCGGTATAGATCGTGTCGATGCGACGCCTGGCGTCCCAGCGAAGACCGGTGCAGAACCAGTTGTCCTGCCGCTCGAGCCCGGCGAGCGCCGTCTCGGTTGCCCGCATCATCTGCTTTGCGATGCGGCCATGGGTATGTTCATGCTGGCGCACGCCGGCCATGAAGCGCTCCCAGCGCTTGCGCAGGACCGGACCGGACGGAGACGTGCGGCGCGGAAAGGTGTAGGTCAGGTCGATCGTGCCGGTGGCCTGACGCAGCCGGCAGATGCCATTGTCCCGTTTCACGTTGAGGTTCCAATGCACGGTATAGCCGGTCTCGGCAATGGCGCGCGTGGCATGACCATGCCGCGGCCCGAGGCCATCCATCGCCTCGATCAGTTCAGCCCCGGTCCTGCCGGCGACGTCATAGCTGCGCACATGTACGGTCAGCTTGGTGCCAGCCGAGGCCGTCCCGCAAAAAAGCATGCCGGCAGCAGCTAAAATCGCCAGGCTGATGCGCCGCATGTCCGCCTCCTCGTTTGACGCGAAGCAGACCATACTCGGCGCCCGGCTTCAACGGTCTCTGCCGATAAGGCGCGGCTACCCGACCTTCGCCGGCCTGTTGGAGCGGCGGTCGAGACGGCCCGGTCGGAGCGGATCACATGCCCTGGTAAACCGGGCCTTCGCCGCCTTGTGGCGGCACCCAGTTGATGTTCCGGTTCGGATCCTTGATGTCGCAGGTCTTGCAGTGCACGCAGTTCTGCGCGTTGATGACGAAGCGCACATCCTTGGCCGACGGGTCAGCTGCGGCGTTGCCGTCCTTGTCCACCCACTCATAAACACCGGCCGGGCAGTAGCGGGTCGAGGGACCGGCGAAGACGTCGTGCTCGGAACGCTGCTGCAGCGCCATGTCGCCGACGATCAGGTGCACCGGCTCATTTTCCTCATGGTTGGTGTTCGACAGGAACACCGAGGACAGCCGGTCGAAGGTCAGCACGCCATCCGGTTTCGGATAGGCGATCTTCTGGTGCTGGGCGGCGGGCTCGAGCGTCGCATAGTCGGCCTTGCCATGCTTCAGCGTACCGAAAGGCGAGAAGCCGAACAGCGTGTTCAGCCACATGTCGAGACCGCCGATGCCGACGCCGATAATGGTGCCGAAGCGCGACCACAGCGGCTTGACGTTGCGCACCTTCTTCAGGTCCTTGCCGATGTCGGTGCCGCGCCAGGCTTCCTCGTAGGAAGCGAGCTCGTCATTGGCGCGGCCGCCGGCAATCGCCCCGGCCACATGCTCGGCCGCCAGCATGCCGGAGAGCACCGCATTGTGCGAGCCCTTGATGCGCGGCACGTTAACGAAGCCTGCCGCGCAACCCATCAGCACGCCGCCGGGGAAGGAAAGCTTCGGCACCGACTGCCAGCCGCCCTCGGTGATGGCGCGTGCGCCGTAGCCGATGCGCTTGGCCCCCTCGAAGGTGCCGGCGATCGCCGGATGGGTCTTGAAGCGCTGGAATTCCTCGAAGGGCGACAGATAGGGGTTCTTGTAGTTCAGGTGGACGACGAAGCCGACCGCCACCTGGTTGTCCTCGAGATGGTAGAGGAAGGAGCCGCCGCCGGTCTTCATGTCGAGCGGCCAGCCGAAGGAATGCTGCACGAGACCAGGCTTGTGGTTCTCGGGCTTGACCTGCCAGAGCTCCTTGAGGCCGATGCCATATTTGCCGGGCTCGCGGCCTTCCGAAAGTTCGTATTTGGCGATGAGCTGCTTGGCCAAGGAGCCCCGCGCGCCTTCGCCGATCAGCACATATTTGCCCATCAGCGCCATGCCGGGCGCATAGGCCGGGCCATGCGTGCCGTCCTTCTCGACGCCCATGTCGCCGGTGATGACGCCGGTGACGGCGCCGGCCTCGTTGTAGACGAGGCTTGCCGCGGCAAAACCCGGATAGATCTCGACGCCCAGCGCCTCGGCCTTGGTTGCGAGCCAGCGGCAGACATTGCCCAGCGAGACGATGTAATTGCCGTGGTTGTTCATCAGCGGCGGCATCAGGAAGTTCGGCAGGCGGAAGGAGCCGGCGGGGCCGAGCACCAGGAAATGGTCCTCCGTCACCGGCGTCTTGAACGGATGGCCCTCCTCCTCGCGCCAGCCGGGCAGCAGCCGGTCGATGCCGATCGGGTCGACGACGGCGCCGGAGAGGATGTGGGCGCCAACCTCGCCGCCCTTCTCCAGGACGACGACGGAAAGGTCCGGGTTGAGCTGCTTCAGACGGATCGCGGCGGAAAGGCCGGCGGGACCAGCGCCGACGATCACCACGTCGAATTCCATGCTCTCGCGTTCGATTTCGCTCATCGGCCCCTCACTGGCTCGCCATGTTCTCGCATTGTGCTGGCTCATGCGCTGCATAGCGCATCAATTCGCGACGCGAAACCGGCGCTGACGTGACAACAGCGATTTCGACAAAAAGTCGCGGTTTTCGCCACGAAACGGCCGCCGCGCAGGCCATGGCCAAGCATAGGCCAGCGCCAATTGGATGGAAGGCCAGGCCGCATCCGCATGTTTTTAATTGTTCGACGGCTTGGTTATCGGCAATACTTTGCACCATGCGCAGTCCAGAGCCAGCCGGCTTTCCCTCGAAGCGCTTACTCTTCACGCCAGGCATGGCCTGGCGTGCGGTTCTTCCGCTCCTCTTTTTGACCCTGCCGGCCTTTTTGACCACGCCCGTCTGGGCCGATCCAGTGAAGGTCTGGGCGACCGGCGCCTATTCCTTCTCCGACGAGCTGGGCGGCTTCCGCATCACCGGCGCTTCGGGCATCGGTACCAAGGAAGACCCGCTGATCATCAAGGAGGAGCTCAACACGGCAACGCCGGTAACGCTGACGATCCGCGCGACCAAGCCGATCGAGCCCTTCGGCAGGGCAGGCGAGGTCGCCAACGGCGTGATGTATATGCGCATCGACGTGCTCAACAACAGCGCGCTGCCCTGGGTGGAGTTCCAGTTCGAGCTGCAGGAAATCCTCGACCAGCCGAGCGTGTTCGGCGACGGCCTGTCCTTCGATCAGCGCAACAAGACGCCCGACAACATCTGGTCGAGCAACTTCACCGATTTCGACCGCCGGTTCGAACCCTATGACCAGCTGCTGTTCAAGAACGGCAAGGTCGACCCGCTGAAGACGGCGACCTTCGATTTCCTGGTCACCGACTACACGCCGCGCTGGACGTTTTATATCGTACAGGACCCGCGCATACCGACGGGATGACCTGATCCCGGTTGCAAATCGGCGCCGCGCGGACAATGGTGGCGCCATGACTGCCGCCTCCCCCAGCACGCCAGCCGAGATCGCCGAACTGCTCGCCTTCTATGCCAGCGCCGGCGTCGACGAGGCGCTTGAAGACGCGCCGGTCAACCGGTTTGCCGAAGCGGCGGCGAAGTCGGCCGAACGCAGGCCTGCCGAGCGGACGCCAGCCGCGCCGCCTCGCGACGCAAGACCCGAGAGCCGCCCGGCATCCGGGCAGGTCCCGGAGCGGCCCCAGGCGCCCGTGCCGGCAACGCCATCATCCGGCCTCGACGCGCGCAATATTCCCGATGCTCCGGCGCGCATGCCGGCCGCCACCGTCCCCGACGAGGCGCAGGCGCTGCTTGCCCGGCGACTGGCCGCAAGCGCCTCGACGCTCGAGGAACTGCGCCAGCACATGGCCGGCTTCGACGGCTGCAATCTCAAATTCACGGCCAAGAACCTCGTCTTCGCCGACGGCAATCCGAAAGCCGAGCTGATGCTGGTCGGCGAGGCGCCGGGTCGCGACGAGGACCTTGAAGGCCTGCCCTTTGTCGGCCGCTCCGGCCGGCTGCTCGACCGCATGCTCGCGGCGATCGGCCTCGACCGTGGTTCGGCCTATATCGCCAACGTCATTCCGTGGCGGCCTCCAGGCAACCGCACGCCGACGCCGCACGAGACCGAAATCTGCCGGCCCTTCATCGAAAGGCAGATCGAGCTGGTCAATCCCAAGGTGCTGGTCAATCTCGGCGGCCCATCGGCCAAGACGCTGCTCAACACGAGCGAGGGCATCCTGCGCCTGCGCGGCAACTGGCGCGTGCACACGACCGCTTCCGGGGTTGCCATCCCGGCGATGCCGACGCTGCACCCGGCCTATCTCTTGAGAACGCCGGCGCATAAGAAGCTGGCCTGGCGGGATTTTCTCGAGGTGAAGGCAAAGTTGAAGGGGCTGGCGTGAGCACTTTTTCCTTCTCTCCTTGTGGGAGAAGGTGCCCAAGGGCGGATGAGGGGTGCTCCAGAAAATGCCAGCGTCTCACTCCGCTGGAACACCCCTCATCCGTCTCGGCGCTGCGCGCCGATGCACCTTCTCCCATAAGGGGAGAAGGCGGAGCTATAACCTCAAAGGTAATTGAACTGCGCCCCTCGCCGCCCTACTCCTCTCCCATGACCACATCCGAATCTTCCGCCGGCAGCCTCATCCGCGAATGGCGCACGCGGCGGCGCATGAGCCAGCTCGACCTCGCCATGGAGGCCGATATCTCGCAGCGGCATCTCTCCTTCGTCGAAAGCGGCCGGGCCCAGCCTTCGCGCGACATGGTTCTGCACCTGGCCGAGCAGCTGTCGATCCCGCTGCGCCAGCGCAATCAACTGTTGCTTGCCGCCGGCTTCGCGCCGAGCTTCAGCGAAAAGCCGCTCACCGATGCGACGCTGGCGCCGGCGCTTGCCGCCGTCGAGACCGTGCTCAAGGGCCACGAGCCTTTTCCGGCACTGGCGGTGGACCGGCACTGGAACCTCGTTTGCGCCAATGGCGCGATTGCCCCGTTCCTTGCCGATATTTCCGAGCCGTCCCTGCTTACGCCGCCGGTCAATGTGCTGAGGCTCAGCCTGCACCCGGGCGGCGTGGCGCCGCGCATCGTCAATCTGGCGGAGTGGCGCGCACATCTGCTGGATCGGCTGAAGCACCAGAACGACGCCACCGGCGACCCGGTGCTGATCGAGCTGGAGCGCGAATTGCGCACCTATCCGTCGGGCCTGAGGAGCAGCCGGCCCGCACCGGTCGAGCCGAGCGGCATCGTCCATCCGCTACGGATCGCGCATGGCGATCAGGTGCTGTCCTTCATCAGCACGATCACCGTCTTCGGCACGCCGCTCGACGTCACGCTGTCGGAGCTGGCGATCGAATCCTTCTTCCCTGCGGATGAGCAGACCCGGGCGGTGCTGGTGCGGCTGGCGAAGGAGCGGAGTTCTCAATAGGTCGAAACTAGAAAGGCCGAGGGACAGCACCCCCTCCGTCCTGCCGGACAGAGAGGAGTGTGACGGAACTCGGCGCATGAGATTCACGCAACGGAACTATCCCTGCGGCGACGCGGCCGTCCTGGTGCGCGTGCGCTCCAAGCCGAGCTGCCGCTCGCGCCAGATGATGAAAATGCCGGCGGCGACCACGATCACGCCGCCGATT
>NZ_VFWS01000165.1:0-8913 GCF_006443065.1 Mesorhizobium sp. B1-1-5
TTCAAGCACGCTCGTTTCTCGCTGAAGACCTGGACCGGCCAGGAAACCGAGCTCGGCACGTTGAAGACCTACACCGAGACCCGCTTCAATTTCCAAAACTCGGGGAACACCGACACTACACCTTTCGTCAATGCCCCCGGCAGCAGCACCTCGCTGAACTTTGCCTGGATCCAGCTTGGCGGCCTGCGCGTCGGTAAGGACGAATCGGCTTTCGATACGTTCGTCGGCTACGCCGGCAACGTCATCCAAGATACGCTGATCCCCTATGGCGGCTTCGACACCAATGTCGTGCAGTACTACTTCGACGCCGGCAACGGCTTCTCGGCGGTGGTCTCGCTCGAAGAAGGCGCGGGTGCCGGCACTCTCAGGGATCCTCTCGGCGTTGGTCTTGGTGCAGCCGCCAACTATGGCGCATATTACGGCGCTGGCGCGATCGACTCCTATGTGCCGCACATCGTCGGCGGCGTGAAGTGGACGCAGGGCTGGGGCGCGATCACCGGCGTCATCGCCTATGACAGCAACTACGAGGAAGTGTCCGGCAAGGTCCGCTTGGACGTGAACGTCAACGACGCCCTCTCGCTGTTCCTCATGGCCGGCTATGGCACTGACGACAACCTCAACGACCGCACCTACTTGCACTATGCAGGCGGTCGCGGCTTCTACAAGCCGTGGGGCGGGAACTGGGCTGTGTGGGGCGGCGGTACCTACAAGTTCAGCGAGAAGGCCTCGTTCAACATCCAGGCCTCGGCTGACGATTGGAAGAACGTCGGCGTCGCCGCGAACGTCGCTTACACCGTTGTCCCGGGCCTCACGGTCACGGCCGAAGTCGACTACCTCCATGGGGGCCGGTTCGGCGATGCTGGTCCGGAGAACTTCACCTTCACCGGTGGCACCAAGAAGAACGTCGTCGGCGGCATCCTCCGCTTCCAGCGCGACTTCTAAGGCCAGATATTTCTGCGATACAAAGAAACCCGGCGGGCAACTGCCGGGTTTTTCTTTTCTGGTTTGATGCATGTCGAGGTTCCAAACCGCGGGGCAGTTTGGGTGTTGCATCAGCAATGTCGAAGGCGCCGTTTGGCATTCCACACCGTTGCAATGCAGCGTCAGTGAAGAGCTTCAACTCCGGCGGAACGCCCCTCAGACCTGCGCGACATCTCTTCGCTTGGGACCAGATCGAACACTCCCCGCCCCGTTTGCCAACTGCCGACGTCGAGGCATGAGCGGGAAGGTGCCAATCTCATCAATTTCGAGGAAATGCCCGGTCGGCACCGCAGCTGCTTCTATGGCACTGCACAGGGATTTTGACCGACCCACCGCGTCGTCATTCCAGGGCGGAGCAGGAGCGAAGCTCCGTCGCGAAGACCCTGGAATCCTGTTACTTTCGCCAAAGGAGTGCAACGGAGCAGAATTCTGCACCGCAGCAACGCTTCCAAGTCACGGAATGGATTCTATGGTCTGCGCGCGTCGCTTCGCTCCTTGCTCCGCCCTGGAATGACGACGTTGGGGCGGCTTCAACCAATCCCCGGCGACTTCACGGAAATGAATGGAAAATCTTGCACCAACGGCAACCTTTCAAAATCCCTGTGTCGGGGAACTAGAGAACGCAGGATGAAGCGGCGGGAACGACCATCACCGATCCAGCATTGCGTGGCAGGTTTCTGGACCAGTCAGACCGGCATTGACCGATGCCGCCAGTGTTTCCGCATCGAGCAACCGGCACGCCGCAGCCGTTCCAGTGGCCGAAATCAAACCTCGGCGAGGTCGCCTAGTGCTTCGATCAACGGTTTGATCTCGCCCTCAAAATTCTTCCAGCGCTTGACGGAGGATTTGTAGATCGGCTGACGAACCTGCCAGCGGCTGGGGGTGGTAACGGCCCCTTCCCTGTCGAAGAAGCGAAGACATGCGTCATCCCAAGGCAGGCCGAGGTAGTCTATGAGCCGGCGCGACTGCGCCTCCTGGTCCTCGACAAGCGTCTCATAGCGATTCTCGAAGATACGGCCTGGGAAAACCTCGTTCCAGTGACGCATCAAGCGGTCGTACTCGCGATAGTATAGGCCTAGCGCCTGCAGGTCCGTGTTGTAGCTGTGCGCCGCGCTGAACGGCAGGACATAGCACGATACGCAGTTATCGATTGCGTCGCGGCGACAGTGAATGATGCGCGCCTTGGGAAAGAGCAGCGTGAGAAGGCCAATCAATTCGAAATTGTGCGGCATCTTATCCACGATGCGCTGCGCCGTCGGGGCGCGCTCCCGCAGATAGGTAAGGTGCTCTTCAGCCAACGTCCTGGACAAGCCTTCGGTGATCGTCTGGATCGGCTTGTTGAAATCCGGGACAGAGGGTTGCAGGCCGATTGCATTCGCAACCCGCCTCAGTTTGCTAAGCTCTCCGGCGCCATGAACCTCAGGATGGCTGGCGCAGATCTGTTCGGTAAGCGTCGTTCCCGAGCGTGGCATGCCCACCACGAATACGGGCGCTTCGGAAGTATTGCCGTAACCAGACCTTGCGGCAAACAGCTCCGGCGTGAAGGTTTCAATCGTCAGGTCTACGAAGCGACGGTACCGATCGATGTCGAATTTGTAACCTTCCGCTTGCTTCGCCTTCTTGAAGTGGTCGAAGGCTTCCGCATAGCGCTTGAGGTCGTTCTCCACCTTACCGGCGGCGTAGTTGAGGCTGGCTCTGGCCTCCGGCTTAAGCCCCGGACTGTTCAGCTCGCGAAGGATCGCCTGGAGTTCGGCGGGCTCCTCAATGAACTTTCGGGTTTGCACAAGGTCGTAGTAGGCGGCCGCCGCGTCGATGCGGCGTTCGATCGCCTCTTTGAGATAGGAAGCGGCCTCATCCATGCGCCCAAGGCCGGTGAGCGCGGCCGCTATTCCGATCCGCGCCTTGGGATGGTCGCGGTTGATCTTCAGCGCCTTCTCGTAGAGCGGCAAAGCCAGGTCGGGTTTGTCGAACTGGGTGTAGACGCGCCCCAGGGCGCAAAGCGCCTCTATGAGATCGGGCTGCACTTCCAAGGCATACTGAATATGGTCGATCGCCGCCGAATATTCACTCAGCTTGCCATAGGCCTCGCCGAGGCTGAGATGGTAGTAAGGGTTCTTAGGCTCCTCAGCGATCGCGCGTCCGAAATAGCGCAGCGCCGCCTCGTCGTCGTAGCCGAGGCACACGGTGCCCATGATGTAGAGAGCCAGCGGATGGTTCGGCGTTCGAGCCAGCACCTGGAAGCATAGATCCTGCGCTTCATCGAGTCGTTTGGCTTGTTGACACTCATAGGCTCTCGCCAGCAAAGCGTCGTCGGCCTGCGAGCGGGCGAGCGAATTTGCCTTGTGAAGGCTCGGCTGTGGCGGACTTGCCTGGGGCCATCTGGGTTTCGGCGCAGGGCCAGATTTCAAGTGTTTGGACCAGGCGGGCGGCAGACGATTGTTCATGGTGTCTGCTAGCAAAAAGCGCGGGTGGAATCCAGTCCAAGCTCGACGCGGAGCCGATGCTTTCAGTGATGTTTGCGTCCTTCACCCACGCTGGCAAGAACCCGTTCAGCGGTTTCAATCCAGCTTGCGCCCAATCAACCATCACGTTAGCAAGAACACCATTTCCACGCGAGCCTGTGCCATGCTTCGTCGCCCCTCCCTCACGCCGATCATCGGCGCGCTTCCGACCACGGTGCCGTTCGTCGGCCCGGAGGCGCAGGAGCGCGAGCGCGGGCGGCCGTTCCGCGCCCGCATCGGCGCCAATGAAAGCAGTTTCGGGCCTTCGCCGCGCGTCATCGCCCGCATGGAGAGCGCCGCCCGAGACCAATGGATGTATTGTGATCCCGACAATTACGAATTGAAGGTGGCGGCCGCCGCGCATCACGGCGTGGCGATCGAAAACGTGGTCGTGGGCGAAGGCATCGACGGCCTGCTCGGCCTGGTGGCGCGCATGTATGTCGGCCCTGGCGATGCGGTAGTCACCTCGCTCGGCGCCTACCCCACCTTCAATTTCCATATCGCCGGCGTCGGCGGTCGCCTGGTGACGGTGCCCTATGCCAATGACAAGGAAGACCTGGACGGTCTTCTCGCCAAGGTCGCGAGCGAAAAGGCGCCGCTGGTCTATCTTTCCAACCCCGACAATCCGATGGGAAGCTGGTGGGAGGCGCCGGATGTCGTGCGCTTCATCGAAGCGCTGCCGGAAACCACCATGCTGGTGCTCGACGAGGCCTATGGCGAGCTGGGACCGGCCTCGGCGCTGCCGGCGATCGATGTCGCGCGGCCGAACGTCATCCGCATGCGCACCTTCTCCAAGGCTTACGGCCTGGCCGGCATACGCTGCGGCTACGCCGTGGCGGAGGCAGAGGTGATCCGCGACTTCGAGAAGATCCGCAACCATTACGGCGTCAGCCGCATGGCGCAGGTCGCCGGCCTCGAGGCGCTTGCCGACCAGGATTATCTGCGCGCGGTGGTGGCGCGCGTTGCGGCGGGCCGTGAGCGCATTTCGGCCGTCGCCAGGCAGAACGGCCTGAAACCGTTGCCGTCGGCGACCAATTTCGTCACCATCGACTGCGGCCGCGACGGCGCCTTCGCGCTGAAGGTGATGCAGAACCTTTTGTCGCGCGACGTGTTCATCCGCAAGCCGATGGCGCCACGGCTCGACCGCTGCATCAGGGTCAGCGTCGGGCTCGACCATGAGCTCGATATCTTCGCCGAGGAGTTGCCGGGCGCCCTGGCGGCGGCGCGAGGGAACCAGGATGTGTTGATATTCAGGTGATACCAGCCTGCAAATGCTGGTTTTCTACGCTTCCGGTGCTCACGAACCCGAATGTCCGCTCCGCTCCGGCCTTCGCCGGCCAAAGCCCTCATAAGTGTCTCGGCTCTATGAAGGCTACGGCCGGCGTAGGCCGGTTCTCGAAAGCCACCATTTTCGGCTTGGCCTGACCTGAATCTCAACACACCCTAGCCCAAGTCCCCGTTGCCTTTGCCCTTTGCTGTGCCAGATTCCGCCAGGTGCAACGCGGAGCACAGGCAATGCAAGGCGAGCATAGAGCCGTTCGGGCGCGTATTTCCGGCATGGTGCAAGGCGTCAGCTACCGCGTCTGGACGCGCGCAGAAGCGATGCGTCTCGGGCTGACGGGTTGGGTGCGCAATGAGCGTGACGGCTCGGTCACCGCACTGATTGCCGGCGGAGGTGCCGCTGTCACGGCGATGATCGAACGCCTGTGGCAAGGGCCGCGGGGCGCGCTCGTCTCGAATGTCGAGGTCGAGGAGGCGGCCGAAGAGGCGCCCTTGGATTTCAAGATCATCGTCTAGCGTCACTGCACAGGGATTTTGACCGGCCGGCTCTGTTTGCGTTGGTAGCATGCGTTGGAGATTGGCCGAAATGCCCATCGCGATCGTCATTCCAGGGCGGAGCAGGAGCGAAGCTCCGTCGCGAAGACCCTGGAATCCATGCCGTTACTTTCGCCAAGGCGTGCAACGGAGCAGAATTCTGCACCGTGGCGGCGCTTCCAAGTCGCGGAATGGATTCTATGGTCTGCGCCGCGTCGCTTCGCTCCTTGCTCCGCCATAGAATGACGAGGTTGGGGCGGCTTCAACTAATCCCCGGCGTTTGCGCTGATTTCACGGAAATGAATGGAAAAACTTTCACCGAGGCAAACGGCAACCTTCGAAATCGCTTATCGGGGAACTAGTCTCATTTCATCTCCGCAAAGCCGGGGCGGGCAACGAGCGTATGAGCCTCTTGAATTAATTGAACGTTCGTTTTATTATTCCTGCCAGAGGCAAACATGGCACGCACCACAGGTTCCGACGGAGAGAAAACCGAAGCGGCCCTCCGCGAGGCGGCGGTCAGCCTGATCGCGCGCCTCGGCTACGAGGCGATGTCGATGCGGCAGCTGGCGGCCGAGGTCGGCGTGCAGGCGGCAGCGCTCTATCGGTATTTCCCGACCAAGGAAGATCTGCTTTTCACCTTGATGCGAGAGCATATGGAAGGTCTGCTCAAGGCTTGGGAAGCGGCGCGACCGGCGAGCGTCGATCCGGTCACCCGGCTCGCCGCCTATGTCGAGAACCACATCGCGTTCCACATCGAGCGGCGCCACGCCACCCATGTCTCCAATATGGAGTTGCGCAGCCTGTCGCATGAAAGGCTGACTTATATCCTCAAGATACGCACGACCTATGAAAAGGAACTGCGCACGATCCTGCGCGACGGCACTGAGGCCGGCGCTTTCGAGATCGACGATACAGGCCTGACCGCCATGGCGCTGATCCAGATGATGACCGGCGTCATCGTCTGGTTCCGGCCAGGCGAGCGGCTGTCGATCGCCGAAGTCACCACGACATATCTTTCGATGACAATGCGGCTGGTCGGCGCGACAATCAGCCATGGCACCGCGCGTCCCTCAGGGCGCGCCAGGGACGCCGTGGCACTCTGATACGGCGCGATCTCCGCGAAGACCGGCGCAGGGAGGAACGGCATGTACACGAATACGCTCAGCTTCGGACTTGATCCCGACATCGAGGCGCTGCGCGATACGGTGCGGCGCTTCGCCCAGGACAGGATCGCGCCGATCGCGGCGGAGATCGACCGCTCCAACGAATTTCCCGCGCATCTTTGGGGCGAGCTCGGCGCGCTCGGCCTGCTCGGCATCACCGCCGATCCGGACTTCGGCGGCAGCGGCATGGGCTATCTCGCGCATGTCGTGGCCATGGAGGAGATTTCGCGTGCGTCCGCCTCGGTCGGCCTCTCCTACGGCGCGCATTCCAACCTCTGCGTCAACCAGATCAACCGCTGGGCCACCCCGGCACAGAAGGAGAAGTACCTGCCTGCCCTTTGCTCGGGCGAGACGGTCGGCGCGCTGGCGATGTCGGAACCAGGCGCCGGCTCGGACGTGGTGTCGCTCCGGCTGCGCGCCGAAAAGCGCAACGACCGCTACGTGCTCAACGGCTCGAAAATGTGGATCACCAACGGCCCGGACGCCGGGACGATGGTGGTCTATGCCAAGACCGATCCGGAACGCCATGCGCGCGGCATCACCGCACTCATCGTCGAGAAGACGATGGCCGGCTTTTCGGTGGCGCAAAAACTCGACAAGCTCGGCATGCGCGGCTCCAACACCGGCGAGCTCGTCTTCGAGGATGTCGAGGTGCCGTTCGAGAACGTGCTGCATGAGGAAGGGCGCGGCGTCGAGGTGCTGATGTCGGGGCTCGACTACGAGCGCACGGTGCTGTCCGGGGGCCCGATCGGGCTGATGGCGGCCTGCCTCGACATCGCTGTGCCCTACGTGCATGAGCGCAAGCAGTTCGGCCAGCCGATCGGCACCTTTCAGCTGGTGCAGGGCAAGCTCGCCGACATGTACTCGACGATGAACGCCGCGCGGGCCTACGTCTACGCGGTGGCGGCCGCCTGTGACCGCGGCGAGACTTCGCGAAAAGACGCCGCCGGTTGCGTGCTGTTCGCCGCCGAGAAAGCGACGCAGATGGCGCTAGATGCCATCCAGCTGCTCGGCGGCAACGGCTATATCAACGACTATCCGACGGGACGGCTGCTGCGCGACGCCAAGCTCTACGAGATCGGCGCCGGCACCAGCGAGATCCGCCGCTGGCTGATCGGGCGCGAGATCATGTCGGAGGGGGCGTGAGCTTTTAAAATGCCAAGGCTGCCATTGGATCTCGAACGAATTGTGGGCGCGATTGTCACTTCGATTTTGCTCCCGGCATTCGTCGCGACAGCGCATTCCGGCACGCCGTTGTTCAAGGATGCGGATGCGCTGCGAACCGAAGTGATCTCGCGGTTGAAGACTGACAGTCGTGTCAAAGCGGTTGCTCCCGACCCTATCGATCCAGCTCGTCTGCATGTAACGACAGTGCTGTCAGGTAAGGATCAGAATCTCGAGGTCGACGTCACCAACTTGTTGGGTCGCCTTCGCGAACTACCCTCCGAGGATATCGAGTCCGAAATCCAGCGATTCTTGAACGTTCTGGTCTTTGTCGACACCAACACAGGCTTCGACGCTGATCACTTGATAGCAAACATTCGCCCTCGCGAGCATCTCGACGCCTTCAAAGGCGGCGCGGTGTCCGAAAAGGATCCAGTCTATGAGGATCTCGCTGGTGACGTTGTCGTCCTCTACCAGATCGACGATGAAGATTCCCTTCGCAGCGTGCCCAAGTCTGATGTCGGAGGACGTTCCCTCGCACAACTTCGCCAACTTGCTCTCGCAAACATCGATAGGCAGATGTCCAAGGTCAGACAGGAGAGAATTCGCGAAGGGATATCCATCTTCAGAGTCGAAGGTGACGAAGCGATCTCGCCCGCCCTTCTCCTGACTGACAAATTCTGGACCCTGCTCGAACCCCAATTCCCCGAGGGCGTCGTCATAGCCATTCCGCGACGCGACGCGATTATTGTGTTCGACAAGCGTTTGCCGAGGGCGGTGCAGATAGCCCACGTATTGATCGCCAATGTTTTTCAAAGCGAACCCGACCTTCTGTCTGAATATATCTTCGAGCGGCGAAACGGCACGCTGCAAATCGTGGCAGAGCAATAGGAATCGACCGTGGCCACACTGCAAACCCAGATCTCCCCCTCCTCCGACACCTTCCGCGCCAATGCGGAGCGCATGCGCGCACTGGTCGCCGACATCGCCGAGAAGGCTGCAAGCGTCGAGCGCGGCGGCTCGGACGAAGCCCGCGAACGCCACGTCTCACGCGGCAAGCTGTTGCCGCGCGAGCGGCTGGCGCAACTGCTCGACACCGGCTCGCCCTTCCTCGAGGTCGGGCAGTTCGCGGCATGGTCGATGTATGGCGAGGATATTCCGTCGGCCGGCATCATCACCGGCGTCGGCCGCATCGAGGGCGCCGAAGTCATGGTCGTCGTCAACGACGCCACGGTGAAGGGCGGCACCTATTATCCGCTGACGGTGAAGAAGCATCTCAGGGCGCA
>NZ_VFWS01000166.1:0-8823 GCF_006443065.1 Mesorhizobium sp. B1-1-5
GCCCCCGCGGCGATGGCGCGACGGCCGCATCTCCTGCCAGGTCGGGACGTCCATGGGGAGGGCGACGCCGCCTGCAAAGCAGACCTTGGAGTAGAAGCCGAAGGATTGCGGGGCGGGCGCCGCCGGCAGTTTCTCGGCGCCGAAGAGGTCCTTGGCGCGTTCCTCGGCCATTGCCGGCGGCGCGGCGAGACTTGTGAGGGCGAGCAGGCCAAAAGCCGCCAGCTGTGAACGCTTGCCGAGCCGCATCGCTGTCTCCATGAACCCCCGCCGCAAACCCAAGCCCGAATCATAGCACGCAATGGACGTTGCTTCGATCGCCGGAGCGGTTCCGTTTCTCACAAACCGGTCAACCGCCCTGTTTTCTTTTCCGACGCATTCCGGCCCGAAACCGTGTCACGGAATGCGTCAGCGCTTCATCGGGCTGCGCGGCGCGCCGTCGCGCCAGTCGCCGCTTGCCCACATATGGTCGAAGGCGGCGCGGTAGTCCGGGAAGCGGAATCGGTAGCCCGCCGCCTTGAGCGCCGCGATATCCTCGCGGCTCAATCGGTGCGCTTTGCGGAAGCGTTTTTCGCCAGCGGTGGTCGCATGCGCCAGCACCGCCCCTTCCGCCTCGTCGATCGGCACCAGCCCGAATTTCACGCCACGGCGCCTTTTGCTTCGAGACCGCGCGAGCGGAAGGCGTGGATTGTCTGCGCAAGGACGGCGACGGCGATCTCGGCCGGACTGGCAGCACCGATATCGAGGCCGATCGGCGCGTGGATGCGCGCGATCTGGTCGGCACCGGCGCCGAGCGCCAGCAGGCGTTCGACACGCTTGGCGTGGGTCTTGCGGCTGCCCAGCGCCCCGACATAGAAGCATCGGGCGTCGAGCGCCGCCTTCAGCGCGAAATCGTCGATCTTCGGATCGTGGGTGACGGCGGCAAGGGCGGTATAGCTGTCGAGCGGCGCGCGCTTCAGCACATCCTGCGGCCATTCGGCGTGCAGCGCGACGTCGGGGAAGCGTTCCGGGGTAGCGAAGGCGGTGCGCGGATCGATGATCTCGACCGGATAGCCGGCGATCCTGGCCATCGGCGCCAGCGCCTGGCTGATATGAACGGCGCCGATCACCACAAGGCGCGGGCGCGGCAGATGCGCGTTGAGAAAGAACGTCCGCCCTTCCGCCTCCACCGACCTCGAATTGCCGGTGCGGAACGCATCGGAGATTGCCGCCCCGAGATCGCCCGCAACATGGTCGCCCTCGCGCACGATGCGGTCGCGGCCGTCGCCAAGGTCGGTGACAAGCACCGCGGCGCGGCGGGCGCGGCGTTCTTCGTTGAGTGTCTTCAGGACGTAGGGATCCATCTGTGATCAGCCCAGCCGCTCGACATAGACCTTGATGCGGCCGCCGCAGGACAGGCCCACCTGCCAGGCGGTCTCGTCGGCGACGCCGAATTCCAGCATCCTTGCCTTGCCACTGTCGATAACGTCCATCGCCTCGGTCACTACGGCGCCCTCGACACAGCCGCCGGAGACCGAGCCATGGAAATTCCCCTCGGCGTCGATGACCAGATGGCTGCCGACCGGGCGAGGCGCCGAACCCCAGGTCTCGACCACGGTCGCGATGGCGACATCCTTGCCATCCTTCATCCAGCCTTCCGCGATGATCAGGGGATCGCGGGCCTCATCGAGATAAATGCTCTCATCCATCGTCGCTTCTCGCAAAGTCTGTTTTTCAAGGAAAACCTTGGTCGTCCCTACGGTAAACGTTGGTTTCCCGCCAAGGAAACATATGGCTACGCGGCCTGCCTCTCGCCAGTTCGCGCCCAGCGGCGCGGATCGACCGAAGCCGCCGGCCGCTGGTCGAGCGAGGCGCAAAGATCGGCCAGCGCGTCGAGATTATGCACCGCCCGAAATTCGTCGACATAGGGCAGCATCGCTTTCACGCCACGGGCGCGGGCCTCAAAGCCGTCGAAGCGCAACAGCGGATTGAGCCAGATCAGCCGCCGGCAGGATTTATGCAACCGCTCCATCTCCTGCGAAAGGCCGGCGACGTCGTCGCGCTCCAGCCCGTCGGTGATGAGAAGCACCACGGCGCCCTGCCCCAGCACGCGCCGCGACCACAGCCGGTTGAACTCGGCAAGCGTGTCGCCGATGCGGGTGCCGCCCGACCAGTCCTTCACCGCCGCCGAGCATTCGGCCAGAGCCTCGTCGGGATCGCGATGGCGCATCTGGCGGGTCAGGTTGGTCAGCCGCGTGCCGAAAACGAAGGCGTGCACGCGCCGGCGCTTCTCCGTCAGCGCATGCAGGAAATGCAGGAAGATGCGGGTGTACTGGCTCATCGAGCCGGAAATATCGGCCAGCACGACCAGCGGCGGATGCGCTTCGCGCGGAGAGCGGAATTTTGGCAGGATAAGTTCGCCGCCGGTACGCGCGGCCGAGCGCATCATGGCGCGCGGATCGATGCGGCCCCCTTGCGTATCCGCCTTGAAGCGCCGCGTGCGGATCAGATCGAAGGGCAGGCGCAAGGCCGCGATCGCCTTTTTGGCCTCAGCCATCTCAGCCGCATCCATCTGGGCGAAGTCCTTGCCGCGCAGCACCTCATTGCCGGAAAAAGTCATCCGTGCGTCGACCTCGATTTCCGGCACTTCCCGGACCGGCTGGTTTTTCCGATGGCCCTCGAACATCGCCCGGCTGACGCGGTTCTCGGCCGCCCGCGGCTTCTGCTTTTCGCGATCGTCCGGTGCGACCGGCGAGAACATCGCCAACAGTTTCTCGATCAGCTCGCGCGATTTCCAGAAAAGGCGGAAGGCCTCGTCGAAGACAGGATGATCCTCGTGCCGCGAGACGAGCACTGCATGCAGCGTCCAGTAGAAATCGTCGCGCGAGCCGATGCCGGCGGCAAGTACCGCCTCGATGGCGTCCTTCACCGAGGCCGGGCCGACGCGCATGCCGGCCTTGCGCAGCGCCCGCGCGAAATAGACGATGTTGTCGGCGATGCGCCCATCGGCGAGCGCCTCTTTGGGTTCCGGGCGCACAGGCATCGTGCCTACTCCGCCGCCGACAGCTCGGCCTTCACCTCATTGAGGATGCGCCGGCCCTCGCCCTCGCCGATACGGGCGATATCGTCCTGGTATTTCAAAAGCACGCCGATGGTGTCCGACACGGTCTCCGGATCGAGCGCCACCTTGTCGAGCTCGGTCAAGGCGCCAGCCCAATCGATGGTCTCGGCAACGCCGGGCGCCTTGAACAGCTCGACCTGGCGCAGCTTCTGGATGAAGGACACGACCTCTGCCGACAGTCGGCGGTTCGCCTGCGGCACCTTGCGCCGCACGATCTCCAGCTCGCGCTCGGCGTTCGGATAGTCGACCCAGTGGTAGAGGCAGCGACGCTTCAGCGCGTCGTGGATTTCGCGCGTCCGGTTGGTGGTGATGATGACGATCGGCGGCTCTTCCGCCTTGATCGTGCCAAGTTCCGGAACTGTAACCTGAAAATCGGAAAGAATCTCGAGCAGGAACGCCTCGAAAGCTTCGTCGGTGCGATCAAGCTCGTCGATCAGGAACACTGGCGCAGCGCCAGCCTTGCCGGTCAGCGCGTCGAGCACCGGACGGCGGATCAGGTATTTCTCGGAAAAGACGTTACGCTCCATATCGGAGCGCACGACCGTGCCCGCCGCTTCCTCCATGCGGATCTCGATCATCTGCGCGGCATAGTTCCACTCATAGACGGCCGAGGAGACGTCGAGCCCTTCATAGCACTGCAGGCGGATGAGCCGGCGGCCGAGCGCGCCGGCCAGCACTTTGGCGATCTCGGTCTTGCCGACGCCCGCTTCGCCTTCGAGGAACAAAGGCCGCTTCATGCGCAGTGAAAGAAACAGCACCGTCGCCAGCGAACGGTCTGCGACATAATCCGCGCCTGTCAAAAGATCGAGCGTTTCGTCGATCGTCTTCGGCGCGGGGCGCGGCGCGGTCATCTTGTCTCCGTGGATCCCGCTTGCACGTTCAAAGAAAATGATAGCCGCGGTTGTGGTAGATCAGCGGCCGCAAATTATCGCCGATGCGCAAGCCTGTCACCTTGCCAAAAAGCACACGGTGGGTGGCAAGGTCCTTGCTATCGATGATCTCGCAGTCGAACACGGCCAGCGCGCCTTTCAGCGTCGGGGCGCCGGTCGAGATCACATCCCATTCGGCGAGCGCGAAGCGCTCCTCCACCGGCAGGCCGGTGACGCCTGAAAAGGCGACCGATACGGCTTCCTGGTCCGATGCGAGGGTGTTGAGCGCGAACTTGCCGTTCTTGACGAAAGCCTCGTTCTTGGCGTTCTCGCGGTTGAGGCAGACCAGCACCGTCGGCGGGGTGTCCGAAACCGAACAGGCGGCGATCACCGTCGCGCCCCTTTTGCCGCCGGGCCCGTCGGTCGTCACCACATGCACATGGCCGGCAAAATGCGCCATCGCATCGCGATAATGCTGCGGCCCGATATCATTGATCTTCAGCACCCGATGTCCACCTGTCGAAACTAGTTCGTTATATATAGCGGCATATTGCACGCCACAAGTTGCATGGCATGGGCGAAGTGCTTGACCGCAATCCGCAAATTCGCGTGTTGCGCGGCGCTTAGCCAGCCCTTAGGCATTTCCTGGAATAGTGTCGGGACTGTATTCCCGGCATGGAGGATCTCTTAGCCCGAATGCGTCTTCTCACGATGACATCAGCCGCGCTGCTCTGGTTGTCGCTGGCCGCGAGCGCCGACGCCGAGACGCTGGTCGGCGTTGCCGCGCCGCTTTCCGGCCCATCGGCGATCCTCGGCAAGCAGATCGCGGCCGGCGCCGGCCTGGCGGCCGAGGCGAACGGCATCGCGATCAAGGCCGTGGACGATGCCTGCACCGCCGATGGCGGCGCCGCGGCGGCGAAGGAATTCGTCGACGCCAAGGTCAATGTCGTGGTGGGCTTTCTCTGCACCGACGCTATCGAGGCGGCGCTGCCGATCCTGAAGGATGCCGACATCCCGGTCATCACCGTCGGCGTGCGTACCGAAAGCCTGACCGACCGGCGCGCCAAGACCGGCTGGCCGGTCTACCGGCTCGGCCCGCGCGGCGACGATGAGCGCAACGCGGTTGCCGCCAAGCTCACGCAGCTCTGGCGCGACGACCTGTTCGCCATCGTCGATGACGGCACCATCTATGGCCGCGAGATGGCCGAGACTTTTCGCGCCGCCGCCGAGCAGGCTGCCTTGAAGCCGGTCTTCGCCGACACGTTCCGGCCGCAGCTCGACAACCAGATCGGGCTGGTCGGCCGGTTGAAGAAGGCCGGCGCGACCAAGGTGTTCGCCGGCGGCGACGGCGACGATATCGCGATCATGGGTCGCGACGCCGCCCGGCTCGATGCCGGCATCACCTTTGCCGGCGGCGAAAACCTGCGCACGCCGCCGGGCGATGTGCCCTATGCCGTCGGCACGCTGATGATCGCCCCGCCGGAATGGTCGGAGATCGCCGATCCCAAGGTGATGCAGGCTTTCGCAGCGAAGAACATCGTGCCGGACGGCTACACGCTTCCGGCCTATGCCGCGGTCGAGGTCGCCAAGGCCGCGCTGGCCGGTGCGGAAAGCACTGGGCAGCCGCTCGGCGAAGCGCTGAGCGGCCGTGATTTTGCGACCGCGATCGGCACCGTCCGCTTCGACGACAAGGGCGATCTCAGCCAGAACCCGTTCCGCCTCTTCCGCTTCGACGGCACGCATTTCGTGCCGCTGGAGGACAAGTGATGTTCCGCACTGGTCCGCGCAATCTGATCACCGACGTTGCCGGCCTTCGCGTCGGCAATACCGCCGACGCCAGGCTCAAATCCGGCGTCACGGTGGTGCTGTGCGACGAGCCCGCGGTTGCCGGCGTCCAGGTGCTGGGCGGCGCTCCGGGCACGCGCGAGACCGACCTGCTCGAGCCGCAGAATTCGATCGCGACGATTCATGCCGTCGTTCTGTCCGGCGGCTCCGCCTTCGGCCTCGACGCCGCCTCGGGCGTGCAGGCGGCGCTGCGCGAGAAGAACATCGGCGTCGAGGTTGGCGGCTTCCGCGTGCCGATCGTGCCGGCCGCGATCCTGTTCGACCTGCGCAATGGCGGCGACAAGGATTGGGGCCGCTATCCGCCCTATCGCGAGCTCGGCTATGAGGCTGTGCAGGCGGCAACCGTCGATTTCGCCGTCGGCACGGCGGGCGCCGGCACCGGCGCCCTGACCTCCGGCCTGAAAGGCGGGCTGGGCTCCGCCTCGACCGTGCTCGACAGCGGCGTCACCATCGGCGCGCTCGTTGCCGTCAATCCGAGCGGCTCGGTGACGGTCGGCCGCAGCCGCCATTTCTGGGCGGCGCCCTTCGAGATCGGCGACGAGTTCGGCGGCCTCGGCTACCCGGCCCCGTTGCCCGAAGATGCCAGGAAGATCCTGCTGAAATACCGCGACAGGCAAATGGGCGGCGAGGCCGAAGGCGGCAGCACCACCATCGCCGTGATCGCCACGGACGCCGTCCTGACCAAGGCCGCGGCCAAGCGACTGGCGATTTCGGCGCATGACGGCTTCGCACGCGCCATCTGGCCGACGCACACGCCGGCGGACGGCGATCTGGTGTTTGCCCTGGCGACCGGCAGGAGCGGCATCGAGCTCGGCGCCGATGCCGCGATCGACCTGTTCGCCGCGGCAGGCGCCACCATGGCGCGCGCAATCAGCCGCGGCGTCCATGCGGCGACACCGGCCGAGGACGATCTGTTTCCGGTTTGGTCGTCGCGCTGACGGCCAATCAAGTCGGATCGGATTTTTCTTCCTCGAAGGTGACCGCGACATCCGAATTCGCGGAGAGCCATACCTTCTGGCCGTCGATTTCCGCGACCAGGGCAAGCGAAATGTAGTGATGATGGTTCTTGTGCGAGCCCATGCCGCTGTCGGCCTTGGTCAGCTTGATCCGGTCACCCTCGACCTTGTCGACGGTGCCGATATGGACGCCGTCGGCGCCGATCACTTCCATGTGTCCGCGTATCTTGCTGATGTCGGTGCTCATGCTGGTTCTCCGCTGGATGGCGATTTGCCCTTTCGGATGCGAGACGGCCGACAATAACCAATGAACGCCGGATTGGATGCATCGCACGGCGCGTCTCTTTCATCGTGGCGTGATAAGCATGACGCTGATGAGACAGATGACGAACCGTCTTGCAGCGCTCGTAGCGGTCAGCATCTGGTTTGCGCGGCAGCGGCGTTGAGCATTGGGCCTGGCTCTGTTAGGACGCGGCCGACGCTTTCTCCCAGGCAGGACTTAGAAAACGGATGATCCCTCGCTATTCCCGGCCGGAAATGGTCGCCATCTGGTCGCCCGAAACCCGCTTCCGCATCTGGTTCGAGATCGAGGCGCATGCCTGCGACGCGCTGGCCGAGCTCGGCGTCATTCCGAAGGAGGCGGCAAGGACCATCTGGGAAAAAGGTGGCGCCGCCAAATTCGACGTCGCCAAGATCGATGAGATCGAACGCGTCACCAAGCATGACGTCATCGCTTTTCTGACCCATCTCGCTGAATTCGTCGGACCCGATGCCCGCTTCATCCACCAGGGCATGACCTCGTCGGACGTGCTCGACACTTGCCTTGCCGTGCAGCTGACCCGGGCCAGCGACATCCTGCTTGCCGATATCGATGCCTTGCTTGCGGCGCTGAAGCGCCGCGCCTTCGAGCACAAGGACACCGTCACCATCGGCCGCAGCCACGGCATCCATGCCGAGCCGACCACATTCGGCGTCAAGCTGGCGCAGGCCTATGCCGAGTTCTCGCGCTGCCGCGAACGGCTGCTGCACGCGCGGGAGGATATCGCGACCTGCGCCATTTCCGGCGCCGTCGGCACTTTCGCCAACATCGAGCCTTATGTCGAAGAGCATGTGGCGGCAAAGCTTGGCCTGAAGCCGGAGCCGGTGTCCACGCAGGTCATCCCGCGCGACCGCCATGCCATGTTCTTTGCCACGCTTGGCGTCATCGCCTCGTCGGTCGAACGCCTCGCCATAGAGATCCGCCATCTGCAGCGCACCGAGGTGCTGGAAGCGGAAGAGTATTTCTCGCCGGGCCAGAAGGGCTCGTCGGCTATGCCGCACAAGCGCAACCCGGTGCTGACCGAAAATCTCACCGGCCTTGCCCGCATGGTGCGCGCCTACGCCATGCCCGCGATGGAAGACGTGGCGCTCTGGCACGAGCGCGACATTTCGCATTCCTCGGTCGAGCGCATGATCGGGCCGGATGCGACGGTGACGCTGGATTTCGCGCTGGCGCGCCTGACCGGCGTCGTCGACAAGCTGCACGTCTACCCCGAGAACATGGAAAAGAACCTCAACAAGTTCCGCGGCCTGGTGCATTCGCAGCGCGTGCTTCTGGCACTGACCCAGGCCGGCCTGTCACGCGAGGACGCCTACCGCCTGGTGCAGCGCAACGCCATGAAAGTCTGGGAGCACGGCGCCGATTTCCTCGAGGAACTGCTTGCCGACAAGGACGTCACGGCGGCGCTGCCCGAAGCCGAGATCCGCGAGAAATTCGACCTCGGCTATCACACCAAGCATGTCGACACGATCTTCAAGCGGGTGTTCGGGGAAGCTTGAGGCCAAACAAAGGCGCGCTGGCGCCAGGCTGGAACACCCCTCATCCGTCTTGTCGCTTCGTGACAAGCCACCTTCTCCCACAAGGGGAGAAGGGGGAATTTGGCGCCCGCGCCTCAGCTAATCACCGATGCCGCGATTGGCAGTGGCGCCGGCGCGGTCTTCCCTTCTCCCCTTGTGGGAGAAGGTGGATCGGCGCGCTAGCGCCGAGACGGATGAGGGGTGCTCCAGCTTGACGCAG
>NZ_VFWS01000167.1:0-8817 GCF_006443065.1 Mesorhizobium sp. B1-1-5
GCTGATCTGGCGGTATTCCATGATGTGGTCCTCGCAATCTCTTTGGCGCAGTCATGCCACCCCGGGACATGAGCGGCAATCCGTACGAGCGGATTTCTCTGCCAAATAGAGAATGTGGGCCGGAAAATCCAACCGGGCTCCCGCAGCGCCGCGTACCTCTTGGACACGCAATGGACGCTGCGGCAACCCAAAATGCCGGCCCGGTTGGATGCCTCGCCGCTCAGCTGCCGAGGATCGCGCCTTTGATCTGCGTGATGTTGTTGTGCATCATGTCGATATAGGTCGAGGCGGGGCCATCGGATCCCGACAGCGCATCCGAATAGAGCGTGCCGCCGACCTTGATGCCGGTCTCGCCGGCGATCTGCTCGATCAGCCGCGGATTGGTTATGTTTTCCACAAAGATCGCCGCCGCCTTGTCCTGCTTGACTTGGCCAACCAGCTTGGCGACATCGGCCGCCGACGGTTCGGAATCGGTCGAGATGCCCTGCGGCGCCAGGAAGGTCAGGCCGTATTGGTGCTCGAAATAGCCGAAGGCGTCATGCGAGGTGATGACGACGCGCTTGGCTTCAGGGATCGACTGGATCGCCGCCTTCACTTCGCCCTCCAGCGCATCGAGCTTGGCGGTGTAGGCGGCGGCATTGGCCTTGTAGCTGTCGCAGCCTGCGCTATCGGCCGTGCAGAACGCCTCGGCGATGTTCTTCACATAGATCTTGGCGTTGGCGATCGACTGGAAGGCGTGCGGATCGGTGACGGTCTTGCCGCCGCCACTGCCAGCACCTTCGGCGGCGTCCGCATCGGCGAATTCCGGCTTGAAGTCGATCGGCGTTACGCCCTTGGTCAGCGTCACGATCGCGGCCTTGGTGGCGCTGGCGTCGACCAGGCGCTGGAGAAAACCTTCGAAATGCAGGCCGTTGACCAGCACCACGTCGGCTTTGGCCATCGCCACCGCGTCCGCCGGGCTCGGCTCATAGACATGCGCGTCGCCGTCCGGCCCGACGATGGTGGTGATGTTCACCCGGTCGCCGCCGACATTTTTCGCAAAGTCGGCAATCACGGTGAAGCTCGCTACGACCTTGAGCGGCGCCGCGAAGGCGGACGATGTTGCGAAAGCGCTTAATGTTATAACGCTCAGCGTCAGCGCGGCACGGAAGGATTTCAGCATTGGGTGGTCTCCTTGCTTGGGGATTGCGGTCAGGCGGTTCGGTGTCGGTGATGCACGATGCGGGCACGCAGCACGCCGCGCGTGCCGAACAGGATCGAGCAGAAATAGACGACGCCGGCCGAAAGGATGATCGCCGGGCCGGAAGGCAGCGAGGCGTGATAGGACAAGAGCAGCCCGGCGATGCAGGAGGCGAAGCCGATCAGCACGGCGAGGACGCACATCGGCTCCACGCGCGCCGTCCAGAAGCGGGCCGCGGCGGCGGGCAGCATCATCAGCCCGACCGACAGCAGCGTGCCCAAAGCCTGGAAGCCGCCGACGAGGTTGAGCACGACGAGGCCTAAGAAGATGAAATGCACCGGGCTGCCCATGCGGCTCACCGAGCGCAGGAACAGCGGGTCGAGGCATTCGGCAACCAGCGCGCGCCAGAAGATGGCGAGACAGGCGAGCGTCACCGCCACGATTCCGCCGATCAGGATGAGCGCCTCATCGTTGAGCGCCAGCACCGTGCCGAACAGCACATGCATCAGGTCGACGCTGGAGCCGCGGATCGACACCATCAGCACGCCGACGGCCAGCGAGATGAGATAGAAGGCCGCCATCGAGGCGTCCTCGCGCTGGATGGTGAAGCGAGAGACGGCGCCAGCGCCGAGCGCGACGATGATGCCGGCGATCAGCCCGCCGATGGTCATCGGCAGGATTTCGAGCCCATAGAGCAGGAAGCCGGCGGCAGCACCGGGCAGGATCGCATGCGCCATCGCGTCGCCCGACAGGCTCATTCGCCTGAGCATCAGGAAGACGCCGACCGGGCAGGCGCCGAGCGACAGCATCAACGAGCCGAACAGCGCCCGCTGCATGAAGGCGAAGTCGGCGAAGGGCGCGATGAACAGGCCGTAGAGGAATTCCATCACGCCGCCCTCGGTCCGGAGCCGTGCTGGTGGTCATGCGCATGATCATGGTGCGCGTGATCATGGCTGTGTTCATGCTCACTCGGCTCGCACCACGGCGCGTTTTCTTCCCACGCCTCGTGGAAGCGCCTTGCCTTGAGCAGATTTTCCGGCCGCAGCGTTTCCTTGGTGTCGCCCCAGGCAACGGGCTGGCGGGCAAGCAGCAGCGTCTCGGGGAAATTCTGGCGCACCAGATCGAGATCGTGAATCACGACCATGATCGTGCGCTCCTCGCCATGCCAGCGCTTTATCAACTGGATGAGATCGCCGACCGTCTTGGCGTCGACCGCATTGAACGGCTCGTCGAGCAGGATCAGATCGGCGTCCTGCAACAGCACGCGAGCAAACAGCGTGCGCTGCAACTGGCCGCCGGAAAGCGTGTCGATCGGCCGCTTCTCGAAGCCGCCGAGCCCGACCGCCATCAGCGCCTTGCTGACGGAGTCGCGGTCTTCCCTGGTGTAGCGGCCGAGCATGCCGCGCTTCGGCCACAGGCCGAGCGAGACCAGGTCGACGACGCGCGCCGGAAAGGAGCGGTCGAGCTCCGACTGCTGCGGAAGATAGGCGGTGCGGACGCCCGGCATACGGACCACCGCGCCTTCCATCGGCTTCAGCACGCCGACGATGCCCTTCATCAGCGTCGATTTGCCCGAGCCGTTGGCGCCGACCACCGCGGTCAGCGAACCTTTGCGGACGGTGCCGTTCAAATGATGGATGGCCGCATGGCTGTTGTAGCCCAGCGTCAGGTCGCGGAAAGTCAGGCAGGCATTGGTCATCAGGCGGCGGTCCGCGAAATCGAGTGAGCTGTCGATATGTGATGTTATTACATTAGTCAACACGCCAGGCTGGCGCAATTGTGTCACGACCGGTCAACTCGCCGTGTAGGTGGGCGGCAGAGACCGGACAATTGGCTCAATTGGTTTCGTGTCCGCCGGCCTTGCCCCGCGCCGGCGCGGACTCTAAAGAGCAGCGTCTCCCATAACGAAGGAACCTCCAATGAGCATTCGTCGCATCGATGTCGGCCCGCGCATGAGCCAGATCGTCATCCATGGCAACACCGTCTATCTGGCCGGCCAGGTCGGCGAGCCCGGCGGCAACGTCGCTTCGCAGACCCGCGACATCCTCAAGACCATCGACGAATTGCTGGCCAAGGCCGGAACCGACAAGACCAAGATCGTCCAGGCGATCATCTGGCTGGCCGACATGGGCACCTTCGCCGAGATGAATTCGGAATGGGACAAGTGGGTGCCGCAGGGCAATACCCCGGCACGCGCCACCGGCGAAGCCAAGCTCGCCGCTCCGGAATATCTGGTCGAGATCATTGTCACGGCGGCGATTTAAGCGCCCGCTTTTCCTTCTCCCCTTGTGGGAGAAGGTGGCCGCGAAGCGGCCGGATGAGGGGTGCTCCAGGGAATGCCAGCGTCTCACTGGAACACCCCTCATCCGTCTCGGCGCTGAAGCGCCGATCCACCTTCTCCCGCAAGGGGGAGAAGGGACCGCTGGCACTCATCCCTGCGAGGGCGTAAACCTTGCCACCAGGGTATGGCTGTCCGCCGGATAGACGAACCGAACATGCGTCACCGGATGTTCGGCGCTCCAGGTGCGGCGTTCGACCACCAGGCAGGGCGCGCCCACGTCGATATCGAGCGCATCGGCGATCGTCTCGTCGGCGGCCATGGCGCGGATGCGGTGCTCGGCCTCGCTCCACGGCACGCGGCCGATCAGCCAGGGGCCCGGCGCGATATCGAGAAATTCCTCCTCGCCGGCCTCGGCCACCGCTGAAAGATTGATCAGCCGCTGCTCGAGCGCGAACGGCCGTTCGCCGGCAAAATGCAGACCCTCCAGCGCCAGCACCGGACCCGGCGCGGAAAGTCCGAGCAGCGCTCGGTCCTCGGCGCCGCTGCGCCGCTTGACGCGTTCCAGCCGCTCATAGCGATAGGGCAGGCCGAGCGCCTCGACCTCGATCCTGATGTCGTGCAGCTCCAGCACCGCCGCCTGCGACTGCGGCTGGCGCACGAAACTGCCGGAGCGGCGGCGGCGCTCGATCAACCCGGCCTTGGCGAGCTGCGACAGCGCCTTGTTCACCGTCATGCGCGAGCATTTGTACTCGGCCGTCAGCTCATGTTCGAACGGAATGCGATGGCCCGGCGCCCAGGCGCCCGACAGGATCTTTTCGCGGATATCCGACAGGATGCGTTGATGCAGCGAGAGGATCTCGCCGCCTTCGATGTCATCTATCTCGACAAGGCTCATCGGATGTTCCCGTTCAGCCCTGCGACAATGCGGTCATGACTTCGCGGAACCGCTTGGCAACCGCCTCGCGCTTGGCATGCCTGCCGCCGCTGACCTGCTTTTTGCCATGCACCCAGACGCAATCGACCTTGCTGCCATTGGCGAAGATCCATGCGTCGAGGATCGCGTCGCCAGCCTTGCCGGCAAGCGAAGGATGGCCGGCGTCGAGCGAGACCAAATCGGCAGGGCCGCCGGCGGCAATCCGCGACTGGCCGGCGCCGAGCGCCTGGCTGCCGCCGTCGACCGAAGCATCGAACAGCGCGCGCCCCGTCGAGCCTCCGGCGCGGGCCAGCACATTGCGGGCGCGATGGGCAAGGCGCTGCGAATATTCGAGCTGCCGAAGCTCGTCCGGCAGGCCGATCAGCACGTTGGAATCGGAGCCGACCCCAAAGCGGCCGCCATGCTCGATGAACAGTGGTGCCGCGAACATGCCGTCGCCGAGATTGGCTTCGGTGATCGGACAGAGCCCGGCGACAGCGCCCGTCCGTGCCATCGCGGCAGTCTCGGCCTCGGTCATATGGGTGGCGTGGATCAGGCACCAACGCTTGTCGACTTTGGCGTTGGCGAGAAGAAATTCGACTGGACGCATTCCCGACCAGGCGACGCAGTCCTCTACTTCTTTCACCTGTTCGGCGACATGGATATGGATCGGTCCGTCCGGCGCCATCGCGGCGACCGCATTGAGCTCGTCCGCCGTTGCGGCGCGCAGGCTGTGCGGTGCAACGCCGACGACGGCCCGCTCCAGCGAATGAACCGCCTCGCGGCTTTTCTCAAGCAGACGTCCGAAGCGCTCGACATCATTGATGAATCGCCGCTGGCCCTGGTTGGGTGCGGCGCCGCCGAAGGACGAATGGGCGTAAAAGACAGGCAGCAGCGTCAGGCCAATGCCGGTGTCTGAGGCGGCAGCCGAGATCCGCTCTGCCATCTCAGCGATATTGGCGTAAGGCTGTCCGTCGCGATCGTGGTGCAGGTAGTGGAACTCGCCGACGCGCGAAAAGCCGGCCTCCAGCATTTCGACATAAAGCTGCGCCGCCACAGCCTCGACCTGGTCCGGCGTCATCGACAGCGCGAAGCGGTACATCACTTCGCGCCAGCTCCAGAAACTGTCGGCCGAAGGTCCGCGCAATTCGGCCAGACCCGCCATGCCGCGCTGGAAGGCGTGGCTGTGCAAATTGGGCATGCCGGGCATGACGATGGCGTGGCGCTCGTCGCCTGCTTGCGCGGAAGCGCCGGCCTCGACCTTCGAGATGCGGCCGCCGTCGAAAGCGATCCTCACATTGCTTTGCCAGCCCTCGGGCAGAAGCGCCTGTTCCGCAAAGATCGCCGTCACCTGCGTCTCCAAATCTTGATGCGTGAGCGACGATATTGCTTGCGTCGCGTTTCAATATGTATATACATAATCGCCGTCCTTTCAAATGGAAAAGATGATGGGTGGAGCAAACAACAGGAGCGGCCATCGGGTCTGGCGCAATGCGCGCCTGGCGACCATGGCCGAGGGTGCGGCCGGCCTCGGCATCGTCGAGAAAGGCGCGGTCGCCGCGCGTGACGGGCTTATCGTCTATGCCGGCCCCGAAGCCGACATGCCGGCTGCGGCCGGGCAGGGCGCCGAGACTGTCGATTGCGCTGGACGCTGGATCACCCCCGGCCTGATCGACTGTCACACGCATCTTGTCTACGCGGGAAACCGCGCCAACGAGTTCGAGATGCGGCTGGCCGGCGCCACCTATGAAGAAGTGGCGCGCGCCGGTGGCGGCATCGTCTCCTCGGTCAAGTCGCTGCGCGCCGCGAGCGAGGACGACCTTGTCGCCCAGACGCTGCCGCGGCTCGACGCGCTGATCGCCGAAGGCGTCACCACCGTCGAGGTCAAGTCCGGCTACGGCCTCGATGCCGGCAATGAGATGAAGTCGCTGCGCGCCGCCCGCCGTCTGGCCAATGAGCGGTCGGTGACGATCCGCACCACTTGTCTCGCCGCCCACGCCCTGCCGCCGGAAGCAAAGGGCGACAAGGACGCCTTCATCAATCTCGTCGCCGACACTATCCTGCCGCAGGTCGCCGCCGAAAAGCTCGCCGACGCGGTCGATGGTTTTTGCGAGGGCATCGCCTTCTCGCCGGAGCAAATGGCGCGCGTGTTCGATAAGGCAAAGGCGCTCGGCCTGCCGGTAAAACTCCACGCCGACCAACTCTCCAACCTGCATGGCGCAGCGCTTGCCGCCCGCTATGGCGCACTATCGGCCGACCATCTCGAATATACGGACGAGGAAGGCGCCGAAGCGATGGCCAAGGCCGGCACCGTGGCGACCATCCTGCCCGGCGCTTACTACTTCATCCGCGAGACCAAGAAGCCGCCGGTCGATCTCTTTCGCCGCCACGGCGTGAAGATGGCTGTCGCCACCGACTCCAATCCCGGCACCTCGCCGCTTACTTCGCTGCTGCTCACCATGAACTTGGCCGCGACCCTGTTCGGCATGACAGTCGACGAATGCCTCGCCGGCGTCACTCGCGAGGCCGCGCGCGCGTTGGGCTTGCTTGAAAGGACCGGCACGCTGGAAGCCGGCAAATCGGCCGATCTCGCCATCTGGGATATCGAGCGTCCGGCCGAACTCGTCTACCGCATGGGCTTCAACCCGCTCCATGCCCGAATCTGGAGAGGACAATGACGGAACTTACCCTGAAGCCCGGCAGCGCCACGTTTGCCGACTGGCGCGCCATCTATCGCGGCGCCGTGCCGCGGCTTGACGCCGCTTGCCGGCCGAAGATCCGAGACAGCGCCGAGGCGGTTGCCCGCATCGTCGCCAAGGGCGAGCCGGTCTATGGCATCAACACCGGCTTCGGGAAATTGGCCAGCGTCCGCATCCCGGCTGACGATCTCGAAACGCTCCAGCGCAACATCGTGCTGTCGCATGCCGCCGGCGTCGGCGAGCCGATGCCCGTCGCCGTGGTGCGGCTGATGATGGCGCTGAAGCTCGCCAGCCTGGCCCAAGGCGCATCCGGCGTGCGGCCCCGGACTATCGAATTGCTGGAAGCAATGCTCGCCAACGATGTCATTCCGGTCGTGCCGGCGCAAGGCTCGGTCGGCGCTTCCGGCGACCTCGCGCCGCTTTCGCATATGACCGCCGTCATGATCGGCGTTGGCGAATGCTTTACCCCGCATGGCCGGTTCCCGGCCAAGGTGGCCTTCGTCTCGCATGGGCTGGAGCCGGTGACATTGGGCGCCAAGGAGGGTCTCGCGCTGCTCAACGGCACGCAGTTCTCGACCGCCTTCGCGCTGGCCGGCCTGTTCGAGGCCGAGGTTCTCTACCAGTCGGCGCTGGTCGCCGGCGCGCTGTCGACCGATGCCGCCAAAGGGTCGGACGCCCCCTTCGACCCGCGCATCCATCTGTTGCGCAAGCATCGCGGCCAGATCGAGACGGCGGACGCGCTGCGTAATCTCATGGCCGGCAGCGCCATTCGTGAATCGCACCGTGTCGGCGACGAGCGCGTGCAGGACCCGTATTGCCTGCGCTGCCAGCCGCAGGTGATGGGCGCCGCGCTCGACGTGCTGCGCAAGGCCGCCGACACGCTCGAGACGGAGGCCAACGGCGTCACCGACAATCCGCTGATTTTCGCCGAGGACGACGCCGCGCTGTCGGGCGGCAATTTCCACGCCGAGCCGGTGGCCTTCGCCGCCGACATGATTGCGCTTGCCGTCTGCGAGATCGGCTCGCTGTCGGAGCGTCGCATTGCCATGCTGGTCGACCCGGCATTGTCCGGCATGCCGGCCTTCCTCACGCCGAAGCCCGGTCTGAACTCCGGTTTCATGATCCCGCAGGTGACGGCGGCGGCGCTCGTTTCCGAAAACAAGCAGAAGGCCTACCCGGCGAGCGTCGATTCCATTCCGACGTCGGCCAACCAGGAAGATCATGTCTCGATGGCCGCCCACGGCGCGCGCCGGCTGCTCGGCATGATCGAGAATGCGACCGCCGTCATCGGCATCGAATTGCTGGCCGCCGCGCAAGGCTGCGATTTTCACGCGCCGCTTGCATCCAGCGAGGCGCTGGAGGCGGTGCGCAAATTGGTCCGGGCCGAAGTCCCGCATCTCGACAATGACCGCCATTTCCATCCCGACATGGAGAAGGCGATCGCCATGGTCCGCAGCGGCGCCGCGGTGAAAGCGGCGGGTGCCGTGAAGCTGCCGGGGATCGCGTCGTGACATTGAATGCAGCCGTAGGCCGCGCTCTGTCGCGCCCCCCTCTGTCCTGCCGGACATCTCCCCCACAAGGGGGGAGATCAGACTTCACGCCGGCTTTCGCCAATCGCCGACGTCGCAGGATTGAGCGGGGCGCCGGAACCGCTGATCTCCCCCCTTGTGGGGGAGATGTCCGGCAGGACAGAGGGGGGCGCCGTAGAACTCCAACCTGCGGAGGTCTCGCATGACCCCGTCCT
>NZ_VFWS01000168.1:0-8786 GCF_006443065.1 Mesorhizobium sp. B1-1-5
CCCTCGCTGGATCACCCCTCATCCGTCTCGGCGCTGCGCGCCGATCCACCTTCTCCCACAAGGGGAGAAGGGGGAGCCTGGCGGCGCTGCGCCGCACCGGTGAAGAGACTAAGCGAGGACCATTGCATGGATGTCTTTGACGAAGCCGCCGAGAGGTCGAAAGACGATGCCGATATCCGCGTCGGCCGGCGCGTGCGGGCGCTCAGGCTCGAGCGCAAGCTGTCGCTGGCCGAGCTCGCGGCCAAGGCCGGCATCTCCATCGGCGCGCTCAGCCAGATCGAGCGCGGCATGTCCTCGCTGCGCGTCAAGGTGATCTGGCCGCTGGCCGCGGCGCTCGACATCGAGCCTTCGGCGCTGATCGCTGACGGCAACGAGGCGGTCAACGATCTCTATTGCGTGCGCGCCGACAAGCGGCGCTCGATCCCGGTGAAATCCGAAGGCATCGCCAAGGCGTTGCTGTCGCCGCCGGCGGCGACGCTGACCGGCATGCTGGTCACGGTCGAGGCCGGCGGCGGCACGGCGGAAGCCTACGCCCATGCCGGCCACGAATTCGGCTTCGTCATGACCGGCGAAGTCGAGCTGGTGGTGGACGCCACGACTTATCTGCTGAAAGCCGGCGACAGCTTCGCCTTCAAGAGCACGCTGCTGCATGCCTTCCGCAATCCCGGCGCCGAGCGCTGCCAGATCCTGTGGGTCAACACGACAAAGCCGTCCGAGGTGCGCGATGGCGCCTGACGCGCTCGTTCGTCTCCACAAGATATCGAAGGTTTTTCCGGGTGGTGTGGTCGGTCTCGATGCGGTCGATCTCAACATTGCCGCGGGCGAGTTCCTGACCCTGCTCGGCCCTTCCGGCTGCGGCAAGACGACCAGCTTGCGCGTCATCGCCGGCTTCGAGAGCCCGACCAGCGGCGATGTGCTGCTCGACGGCCGCGACATTACCGGGCTGCGGCCTTTCGACCGGCCGGTCAACACCGTCTTCCAGGACTATGCGCTGTTTCCGCATATGGACGTCGCGGCCAATGTCGGCTTCGGCCTGTCGCTGCGCAAGCTCACCCGCGCCGAGCAGGCCAAACGCGTCCGCGAGGCGCTCGACATGGTGGGGCTCGCCGACAAGCTGCGCGCCCGCGTCTCCGAACTCTCCGGCGGCCAGCGCCAGCGCGTCGCTTTAGCCCGCGCCATCGTCTGCGAGCCGCGCGTGCTTCTGCTCGACGAGCCGCTGTCGGCGCTCGACGCGCATCTGCGCGAGCAGATGCAGGTGGAATTGAAGCGGCTGCAGTCGCGGCTGGGCACCACTTTCGTCATGGTCACGCACGACCAGACCGAGGCGCTGTCGATCTCCGACCGTATCGTCGTCATGAACAAGGGCCGCATCGAGCAGATCGCGCCGCCGGCCACGCTCTACGACCGTCCGGCAACGCGTTTCGTCGCCTCCTTCATCGGCACGATGAACCTGTTGCACTCGCGCTTTGTCGGCCGCGACGGCGAGCGCCTGCGCTTTGCCGCCGGCGACCTGCCGCTGGAGGCGATCTCAGACAGCTGCGAGACGCCGGCCGCCGGAGACACGCGAACCATCGGCGTGCGGCCGGAAGATCTCCTGGTTGTCGGTGAAGCCGGCGAAGGCACCGCGCCGGCACGTGTCAGCGGCGTCGTCTTCCACGGCCGCACGCTGCGCCTGCATGCCGAGCTCGGACAGGGGATCCCGATCGTCATCGACGCGCCCCGCCGCGCCGACGGTACTCAATTCAGCGTCGGCGACGTAGCCTATGTTAGCGTGCGGCGCGGCGCCAACTGCCCCATGCTTTCCAGCTGATGGAACGGGCCTAGGCTCACGACGCCTTGGCGAAGAATCCCTGATAGTCGGACTTGGCCTGCAGCAGGCGCAGGATGTTCTCGCGCGAGCCGCGCACATGCGCGCGGGCGCGCTCGCCGGCCTGCGCGACATCGCCGGCGCAGATCGCGTCGACGATGCCGGCATGTTCCTCGCGGGTGAGCTTCCACTCGTCCAGCCACAACAGCTCCGTCCAGACATATTGCTGGCATTTGTCGAGGATGCCGCAGAGCATGCCGTAGAGCATCTCGTTGCCGCTGATTTCGGCGATCGCCCGGTGCAGGTCGATGCCGACCTGGAGTTCCTCGAATTTCTCCCTGGTGCTGCGATCCGGGATCGCCGCCAGCCGCTCGCATTCGGCGAGCATCTCGCGCAGCCGCGCCTTGTCGGCGGCGGTCGCGTTCGCCGCCGCCAATTCGGTCGCGCGCCCGTCGAGCAATTCGCGGATGTCGAAAGCCTCGCGGAACATGGTCAGGTTGAATTCGGCCACCACATAGCCCTGGCGCGGCCGCCCGATCACCAGGCCGTCGCGCTCCAGACGGTTGAAGGCCTCGCGCACCGGCGTGCGGCTCACCTTCAGGCGCTCGGCGATTTCGCTTTCCGTCACGCGGCCGCCCGGCGGGATCTGGCCGGTGATGATCAGAGCCTTCAGCGCCTCGAACACCGAGTCGCGCAACGTGTTCTTTCTCTCCTTGCCCAAGCGTCCCGCCTCCAACGGTCAACCGCACGTCCGACGTTGACATCGGCTTTCGACGAATTACACTCAAAATTGTATACAAATCCGCATGCCAAATCAACGACGGCGGGACATCGGTTGGAGAAGCGAAAATGACGAAGAGGGCTGCGCGACCAGATCGATCCGACGATCGCCGCCGTTGCGACGTGCTATCGATCGTCTTGTTGTCCGCTGCCTAGCTTTTCGGCCGCGGACGTTGATACAAGGATACCCAGACCCGCATGCGTGATTTCCAGTTTCCCGGCCGCTCCCCGGTCCGCGCCACCGAGGCGATGGCCGCGACCTCGCATCCGCTCGCCACTTTGGCCGCCATCGACATGCTGCGCTCCGGCGGCAACGCCATGGACGCCGCGGTCTGCGCGGCCGCGGTGCAGGCGGTGGTCGAGCCGCAGTCGACCGGCGTCGGTGGCGACTGCTTTGTCCTCTACTGCCCCAAGGGCGACGCGAACGTGCTTGCCTTCAACGGATCGGGCCGTGCGCCAAAGGCCGCGACGGTCGACTGGTATCTGGACAAGGGATTTAGCGAGCTTCCGAAGCAGGGTCCGCACGCCGTCACAATCCCAGGCGCCGTCGACGCCTGGTGCCGGCTGCTGGAGGATCACGGTCGCAAAGGTTTGGCCGACGCGCTCGCTCCGGCCATCCGATACGCGGAAGAAGGCTATGTCGTGCACGACCGCGTCGCCTTCGACTGGGAGGATCCCGAGACCGACCTGACGGCCGACGAGGTGGCGACGCGCATCTTTTTGCCGGGCGGCAAGCCGCCCAAGGCCGGCGATATCCATCGCCAGCCGGAGCTGGCGGAGACGCTGCGCATCATCGCGAAGAAGGGCCGCGCCGGTTTCTACGAAGGCGAGGTCGCGGAGGATCTGGTCGGACGGCTTCGCGCGCTCGGCGGCCTGCATACGCTCGACGATTTCGCCGCCACCAAGGGCGATTACCGGACCCCGGTCAGCACCTCCTATCGCGGCTACGACATCCACCAGATGCCGCCGAATAACCAGGGCCTCACCGCGCTTCTGATGCTGAACGTGCTCTCGGGCTTCGAGCTGGGCAAGCTCGATCCGGACGGCGCCGCGCGCCTGCACCTCGAGATCGAGGCGGGCCGGCTCGCCTATCAGGATCGCGATACGTTTTTCGCCGACCAGGATCATGTCAATGTCCCGGTCAAGGCGCTGCTTTCCAGCGCCTATGCCGACAGTCTGCGCGCCGCGATCGATCCCGAGCGCGCCATGGCCGATCTGCCGCGCCTCGATCTTCCCGGCAGCGACACCGTCTATATCAGCGTCGTCGACCGCGACCGCAACGCGGTTAGCTTCATCAACTCGACCTATTATTCCTTCGGCAGCGGCGTCGTCGGCCCGAAGACCGGGGTCGTGCTGCAGAACCGTGGCTCGAGCTTCCGCCTCGATCCGAAGCACCCGAATGTGATAGCGCCCGGCAAGCGGCCGATGCACACGATCATGCCGGGCATGATGACGAAGGATGGCCGCGCCCTCATGCCTTTCGGCGTGATGGGTGGCGGCTACCAGCCCTTCGGCCATGTGCATCTTTTGACCAACATGATCGACTTCGGCATGGACCCGCAGCAGGCGATCGATGCGGCGCGGGTGTTCTACAACCACGACGTTGTCGAGGCCGAGCGCAGCGTGCATCCCGAGGCCATCGAAGGCCTGCGCCGGCGTGGACATCGTATCGTGGAGCCCGACCATCCGCTGGGCGGTGGGCAGGCGGTGCTGATCGACTGGGAAAAGGGCACGCTGACCGGCGCATCCGATCCGCGCAAGGACGGCCTGGCGCTCGGATATTGAGCAGGCCTTTGCTGGACATAAGCCGATCGTTCGAAACATAGTCTGGAACCATGACAAACAGCGAAAACGCCACCGATCTCGCCCATCGTCTTGCCCCCGGCGCCGACGACGCGCCGGCCATCGTCGCACCCGAACGGGCAGCACTCTCGCATGGCGGGCTGCGCCGACTGATCCGCGATACCGTGACGCGCTTGAACGCGCTCGGCATCGGCCGCGGCGACCGCGTCGCCATCGTGCTGCCGAACGGCCCGGAAATGGCCACATCCTTCATCGCCGTGGCGGCGGCTGCGTCCACCGCCCCGCTCAACCCGGCCTACCGGGCCGACGAGCTCGATTTTTATCTCAGCGATATCGGCGTCAAGGCGATCCTCGTCGGCAAGGATGAGGCAGGTCCTTCGGTCGAAGTCGCCGAGCGCCTCGGTATCCCGGTGCTGCGGCTGCTGGTGCCGGACGGCGCGCCGTCCGGAACCTTCAGGATCGAGGGTGAGCCGGTTGGATCGCCGGTCTCGTCTGGCTTCGCCGCGGAAAGCGATGTCGCGCTGCTGCTCCACACCTCCGGCACCACGTCGCGTCCGAAACTGGTGCCGCTCAGCCACGCCAACCTTGCGGCGTCGGCGGCACATATCGGCGCGACGCTCGGCCTGACGCCGGCCGACCGCTGCCTCAACATCATGCCGCTCTTCCATATCCATGGGCTGATCGCCGCGGTGCTGTCCTCGCTCGCCGCCGGCGGCAGCGTCTTCTGCACACCGGGCTTCAACGCGCTGCGTTTCTTCCAGTGGCTCTCCGAAGCCAAGCCCAGCTGGTACACCGCCGTGCCCACCATGCATCAGGCGATCCTGCCGCGCGCCGCCCGCAATCCCGAACAGCTCGCCGAGGCGAAGCTGCGCTTCATCCGCTCGTCGTCCGCTTCGCTGCCGGCGCAAGTGATGGCCGAGTTGGAGAAGACCTTCGGCTGCCCGGTGATCGAGGCCTACGGCATGACCGAGGCCGCGCATCAGATGGCGTCCAACCGTTTGCCGCCCGGCCTGCGCAAGCCCGGCAGCGTCGGCGCGTCGGCCGGACCGGAGGTCGCCGTCATGGCGCCGGACGGGCGATTGCTCAAAGCCGGCGAGGTCGGCGAGATCGTCATTCGCGGACCGAACGTCACGGCAGGCTACGAGAAGAACCCGGATGCCAATGCCAGCGCCTTCGCCCATGGCTGGTTCCACACCGGCGACCAGGGCGTGCTCGACGAGGATAGCTATCTGCGCGTCACCGGCCGGCTGAAGGAGATCATCAACCGCGGCGGCGAGAAGATCTCGCCGCTCGAGGTCGACGGCGTTTTGATGGATCATCCGGCGGTGGCGCAGGTCGTCACCTTCGCCATGCCGCATGACAAGCTGGGCGAGGAGGTGGCGGCCGCCGTCGTGCTGCGCGAAGGCCAGAGCGCCAGCGAGGCCGATATCCGTGGCTTTGCATCGACCCGGCTCGCCGATTTCAAGGTGCCGCGCAAGGTGGTGATCCTCGACGAGATCCCGAAAGGCGCGACGGGCAAGCTGCAGCGCATCGGGCTGGCGGCCAAGCTCGGGCTCGGCTGATGCGCGTCACAGTCTTTGGCGCCGGCGCGATCGGCGGCTACCTCGCCGCGAAGCTGGCGATTGCCGGCTCGGTCGATCTGTCCATCCTGGCGCGCGGCGCGCATCTGGAAGCCATCAAGGCCGGCGGCCTTCGCCTGATCGAGGACGGCAAGGAAACGGTGGCGCAGGTCAGGGCGGCGGCACGCGCGGAGGAGCTAGGCCGGCAGGATTATGTCGTGCTGGCGCTGAAGGCGCATTCGCTGGCGCCGGCGCTGGACGAGATCGCGCCGCTCTTAGGCGAGGGGACAGCCGTCGTCACCATGCAGAACGGCGTGCCCTGGTGGTACTTCTACAAGGTGGGCGGCGCGCTTGAAGGCACGCGGCTCGACGCGGTCGATCCAGGTGGCGCGATCTGGCAGCGCATCGGGGCCGAGCGCGTCATCGGCTCTGTCGTCTATCCCGCTGTCGAGGTCGATGCGCCGGGCCTGATCCGCCATGTCGAAGGCATGCGCTTTTCGCTGGGCGAGCCTTCGGGCGAGAAGAGCGAGCGAGCCACCGCGCTAGCGCGCGAAATGGTCAAGGCCGGACTGCAGGCGCCGGTGCGCGAGGACATCCGCTCGGAGATCTGGGTGAAGCTCTGGGGCAACCTCTCCTTCAATCCGATCTCGGCGCTGACCGGCAGCACGCTTGCGGCCATCGTCGCAGACGAGGGGACACGCGCCGTCGCCCGCGCCATGATGCTGGAGGCGCAGGCGATCGGTGAGCGCCTCGGCGTGCGCTTCCTCATCCCCGTCGACCGGCGCATCAAGGGCGCCGGCGACGTCGGCGAGCACAAGACTTCGATGCTGCAGGACCTCGAGCGCGGCCGTCCGATGGAGATCGACGCGCTGGTCACCGCCGTGCAGGAGCTCGGCCGGCTGACCGGCCAACCAACGCCGACCATTAACACCGTGCTGGCGCTGGTGCGGCGGCTTGCGATCGAACGCGGGTGTTATTCTCCCTTGTAGTTTGTTCTTGTTTTGTTCTATTTTGATCCTTTGGATGATATCCGAAAGGATCAGCCATGAATGGAGAACCGTGGTACGGGATCGGCAGGAACGGCCAAGCTTTTTTCCGGTGGGATCGAGCCAGCCACGATCCGACTGATCGGTTGTTCTTCGCCATCCTTGCCGAACAGATGATCGCCCCTATCCTGGAATCGCGTGCTGTGGCTTGGCAACGAGAGTTGGGGCTTGGAGGCAAGCTGGTTCGTCCCAGTCATCGCCATATCTCGCTTGTCATGCTCGGTGATTACGACGGCTTGCCGAGGCTTTTGGTTGAGGATGCCTGCTACGCGGGCTCACTGGTACGAGCCCAGGTCTTTGATGTCTCTTTCAACCGTCTGTCGGCCTTTGGCGGTGGTGCATTGGTCTTGCGGGCAAGTGATGGCGTTCCACAATTTGAAGCCTTTTGGCGGGCGTTCACGGCAGCGCTTTTCGATAGCCCGTTGCAGCCTTTTGTCCCGAATTCAATGGCGCCGCATGTTACTTTGCTGCGTGACAAAGCACGCGTTCCGAAAATTGAGGAGCGGGCAGTTGAGCCGATCGGTTGGACTGTGCGCGAGTTCGTGTTGATACACAGCTTCCTGCGTCAGAATCGATACCAGGTCATCAGGCGCTGGCAATTGACCGATCGGGACGATGCGCATGCTGTCATGTGAGCATCTCGAATCGTCCTTATCATCAGCGCGCAAGCCTCACCATCCTGACAGGATTTGTCACCTGTGGAGGGGGCCGTCGATGGCAGGCGAACGATCGATACCTACTTGATGTCTGGTCCAAACCGGGAGGAAATCATGACCACTGCCGAAATTGCCAAGGATTTCACCGAGCTCCTCAAGCGAGGCGACAACCACGGCGCTGCCGCGAAATACAATGCCGACGACATCGTCAGCTACGAGGCGATGGAAGGGCCGATGGCCGTCTGCAACGGCAAGGAGGCCGTCAAAGAAAAGGGCGCCTGGTGGGAAGCCAACCACGAGGTTCACGGCGGCTCGATCGAGGGTCCCTATGTCAATGGCGACCAGTTTGCGCTGCGATTCAGCTTCGACATAACGCCCAAATCGACCGGCGAGCGCGTCAAGATGGATGAGGTCGGCCTCTATACCGTCAAGAACGGCAAGATCAGCGAAGAGCGTTTCTATTACTGAAGCCGATCGGCCTGAGGCGTCTCGCTTCTTTCGCGACGTAAACTTGAAATCAGAGATGGCGACCGGGCTGGTGTTCCGGTCGCCATGTCTGCTTCTCAAATCGTCTTCACGTAATCCGCAAGCTGGTCGGCCACCGTGCCCCAGCAAAATCGCGCCGGCGCGCTGGCAAAGCTTATAGGGCCGGCCTAGGCTCCTGCCGGATTCGAAAGCTCATGTGACAGAGGCCCGTCTTGACCATCACCATGTATGGCATCACCACCTGCGACACGATCAAGAAGGCGCGCGTCTGGCTGGAGAGCCATGACGTGCCATATCGTTTTCATGACTACCGGGCAGAGGGGATCGAGGCGGAGAGGCTCAGCGGTTGGATCGGCAAGGTCGGCTGGGAAAAGCTGCTCAACAAAGGCAGCACGACCTTTCGCGCGCTGCCGGAGAAGGACAAGGAAGCGCTCGATGAGAAGAAGGCGAGGAAGCTGATGCTCGCCAAGCCGACGATGATCAAGCGGCCGGTGCTTGAGGTGGGGGATGGCGTTATCGTTGGGTTCAAGCCGGAGGTTTACGAGGAGACGGTGGGCGGGGAATAAGGCTCGACCACTTACGTCGAGTTCCTTCGCCCCCTCTCTGTCCTGCCGGACATCTCCCCCTCTTGGGGGGAGATTGGCAGCTC
>NZ_VFWS01000169.1:0-8765 GCF_006443065.1 Mesorhizobium sp. B1-1-5
CATCTCCCCCTCAAGGGGGGAGATTGGCTGTCACATCTGCCTTCGCCAATCGCCGACCTGGATCAATCGGCGGCGAGGTCCCCACTGCTGATCTCCCCCCTTGAGGGGGAGATGGCCGGCAGGCCAGAGGGGGGTGCCTCGCGCTGCCTTTCTGATTCAGTTCATCTCCCCAACTCCCTGATGTCAGAGAAAAACCCATGAAGTCGCATGCAAAGGTCGTGGTCATCGGCGGCGGTGTCGTCGGATGCTCGGTGCTGTTCCATCTTGCCCGCCATGGCTGGACAGATGTCGTGCTTCTGGAGCGCGACGAGCTGACGTCCGGCTCGACCTGGCATGCGGCCGGCGGCATGCACACCATCAACGGCGACCCCAACGTCGCCAAGCTGCAGAAATACACGATCTCGCTCTACAAGGAGATCGAGGAGCTTTCGGGACAGGCCACCGGCGTGCACCTCACGGGCGGTGTGCTTCTGGCGGCGACCGAAGCGCGGCTCGACTGGCTGCGCGGCGTGGTGTCCAAGGGCCGCTATCTCGGCATCGACCTCGAGGTGATCTCGGCCAAAGAAGCGGCGGAATTGATGCCGCTCATCGATCCCAGCCAGTTTGTCGGCGCCGTGCGCAACAAGGAGGACGGCCATCTCGACCCGTCCGGCGTGACGCATGCCTATGCCAAGGCGGCGCGGAAACTGGGGGCCGAGGTGGAGCGCTTCACCAAGGTCGAGGACATCGTGCGCCGTCCCGACGGGCTGTGGCGCGTCATCACCAACAAGGGCGATATCGTTGCCGAGCACGTCGTCAATGCCGGCGGTCTGTGGGCGCGCGAGGTCGGCCGCATGGTCGGGCTCGAACTGCCGGTTCTGGCCATGGAGCACATGTACCTGATCACCGAGGACATGCCGGAGGTCGCCGACTGGAACAAGAAGACCGGCACCGAGATAATCCATGCCGTCGACTTCGACGGCGAGCTCTATCTGCGCCAGGAACGCGGCGGCATGCTGATGGGCACTTACGAGAAGGCCAACAAGGTCTGGTCGGAATTTTCCACACCCTGGAATTTCGGCCATGAGCTTTTGGAGCCGGACATCGACCGCATCGCGCCGTCGCTCGAAGTCGGCTTCCGCCATTTCCCGGCCTTCCAGAAGACCGGCATCAAGCAGATCATCAATGGCCCCTTCACCTTCGCGCCGGACGGCAATCCGCTGGTCGGTCCGGTGCGCGGCCTGCCCGGCTTCTGGGTCGCCTGCGGTGTCATGGCCGGTTTCAGCCAGGGCGGCGGCGTGGGGCTCGCGCTTTCCAACTGGATGATCGAGGGCGATCCGGGCGCCGACATCTGGGCTATGGACGTGGCGCGCTATGGCGACTGGGCGACTATGGCCTATACCAACGCCAAGGTGCGCGAGAATTATTCGCGTCGTTTCTCGATCCGCTTCCCGAATGAGGAACTGCCGGCCGGGCGGCCGCTGAAGACGACGCCGGTCTATGACACGCTGTCGGCCAAGGGCGCGCAATGGGGCGTGTCCTATGGGCTCGAAGTGCCGCTCTGGTATGCGCCGGAAGGCGTCAAGGACGAGTTTTCCTGGCGGCGCTCGACCGACTTCGACCATGTTGCAAAGGAAGTCGCGGCGGTACGCGACGGCGTCGGCCTGTCGGAGATCTCGAACTTCGCCAAATACAAGGTGACGGGCGAGGGCGCGGCCGCTTGGCTCGACCGCATGCTTGCCTGCAGGCTGCCAAAGCGCGGCCGCATGACCCTGGCGCCGATGCTGAAGGAAGACGGCAGGCTGATCGGCGATTTCACTTTAGCCAACATCGACGACGGCGAATGGTTCATCGCCGGCTCCGGCATCGCCGAGCAGTACCACATGCGCTGGTTCGAGGCGCATCTGCCGAACGACGGCTCGGTGCAAATCGAGGCGCTGGGCCAAAAGCTCGCGGGTCTCGCCATCGCCGGGCCGAAGGCGAGGGAGGTGCTCGCCAAAGTGACCCGCGCCGATGTCTCCAACGCGGCGTTCCCTTTCATGGCGGTTGCGCGGATGGATATCGGCATGGCGCCGTGCCTGGTCGGACGCGTCAGCTACACCGGCGATCTCGGCTACGAGATATGGGTGGCGCCCGAATATCAGCGCGCCGCATACGAGGCGCTGCTGGCCGCGGGCGAAGCGTCAGGCATCAGCCTATTCGGCTCGCGCGCGCTCAATGCGCTGAGGCTCGAGAAGAACTACGGCTCATGGGCGCGCGAGTACCGGCCGATCTATGGGCCGCTTGAGGCCGGGCTCGACCGCTTCGTCGCCTATGGCAAGGACGCCGATTTCATCGGCAAGGAGGCAGCCCTTGCCGAGCGCAAAGAGGGCGGCAAGCTCAGGCTGCGCGCCTTCATCGTCGAGGCCACCGATGCCGATGTGATCGGCGACGAGGCGATCTGGCACGGCGGCGTCGTGCGCGGCTGGGTCACCTCGGGCGGCTATGCGCATCACTCGAAGAAATCGGTCGCTATGGGCTATGTGCCCAAGGAGATCGCCGACAGACCGGACGGTTTCGAGATCGAGATCCTCGGCAAGCGCCATGCGGCGCGCATCCAGGCGGCGCCGCTGTTCGACGCCAATTTCGAGCGGATGCGCGGCTAGAGCAATTCCAGGAAAAATGCGAGGCGGTTTTCCGTCCGGAATTGCGTCAAAACAAAAAGCCTCTAGGCGCGCACCCTTCGATGCTTCAGGCGCTGCGGCGGTTATCCAGCGCGAAGGCGCCGGCCCCGGCGAAGATCAGATAGAAGAAGATGAAGCAGAAGGAGATCGCCGAGTCGCCGCCGTTGTTGACGGGGAAGAAGTCGCGCGGCATGTGCGCCATGAAATAGGCGATCGCCATTTCGCCGGCCAGGAGGAATGCGACCGGGCGGGTGAAGAGGCCGAGCGCCAGCAGGATGCCGCCAGCGAATTCGAGAATGCCGGCAGCCGTCGTCAGCCCAGTGAGGACGTGCGGCTCGGCACTGACGGGGAAGTTGAACAGTTTCTGCGAGCCGTGTTCGACGAACTGCAAGGCGGTCATGATGCGCAACACACCCAGCGCCTGCGGGCTGTACTGAGCTAGGCTTTCGAAAAGCTTCATCTAAAACTCCATTTTACCCCGATCGGGCCTTAGATTATCGCCCGGCGACGGACCACTCACATCCCATGGCCTGCCATCAACAATCGGTGAGTGGAAATGGTTTCAATTCCCATATTTCTTCTCTCTATGGTTGCATATCTATCCTTATGGTTGTATCACCAGGGGTGACGCATCAAACCAGACAGGTCCCTTAACCATGAGAAAAGTCGTCATCAGCCTTTTGGCAATCCTTGCGGGCACCAGCTTCGCCGCAGCCGCGGATACCGGCTGCGACGCCTTCAAATGGCCGGTTGAACGTGAGCAGGCCCTGTTTCCGGCCGCACCCGCCGCCCAATCCGGCGCCACCCTGACGGTCGGCCAAGCGGTGGATTTCTCGCTCGCGGCTGTCGACGCGGTCAGCTTTGAAGTGCCGCCTGACCGTGCACCGAAAGCCGGCACCTTCGGCGCGACGGCAAATGTGACCGTGCCGCCTGAAGGCGAGTTGCAGTTCAGCCTGTCCGACGAGGCCTGGATCGATGTCGTGCAGGATGGCAAGATCGTGAAATCGGCGGCTTTCAGCGGCGTGAAGACCTGCCCGGGCATTCGCAAGAGCTTGCGTTTCAAGCTCCAGGGCGGAGCGGCCGTCGTCCAGCTCAGCGGCGCCAGGCAGGCCGATCTGAAGCTGGCGGTGCTGACGCCGGAATGATCCGGCGCCAGCCCATCCAACAGTGCTGTTACCGCACCGGCGCCAGCAAAGCGAAATGCGCGCCTTGCGGGTCTTGGCACTGGATGATCCACTGGCCGCTCGGCACGTCCATCGGACCCATGATGACCTTGCCGCCATTGTCGGTGACGCGTTTGGCGGCGGCGTCGATGGCGTCGACGTTGAAATAGAACTGCCAGACGGGAACCGGGATCTGCGGTGGCTTGTTCATGATGCCGCCGCCGGATTCGGGGCCGGCGCCAAAAGTCTGGTAGATACCCATCTCGCCCATGTCGAACTGGCCGGCGCTCTCCCAGCCGAACTGGCTGGAATAGAAATCGAAGGCGGCTTTCCAGTCCGATGTGTAGAGCTCATGCCAACCGACATGGCCGGGCGTGGTCGCCGGCACCGGCGGCTGCTCGGCCTGATTGGGCTGCAGGAACATGAATGAAGCCCCTTGCGGGTCCGCGACGACCGCGAAGCGGCCGACGCCCGGAATGTCGTCCGGTGCACGGTGGACGGCACCGCCGGCGTCCTTGAGCGCTTGCGTCGAAGCGTCGACATCCTTGGCGTAGATGTAACCCATCCAGGCTGGCGGCATGCCCATCTTGGCTGGCTCTTCCGGCATCGTCATCAGCCCGCCGACGCCTCGCACGCTGGAATTCACGACGATGTAGCGGGGCATGCCGGGCGCCTTGTCGAAGGGCTCGGCCCGCCAGCCGACAACGGCGGTGTAGAAAGCCTCGGCGGCGTCGAGGTCGGTGGTCATCAACTCGTACCAGAAGAAAGGTTGCGGGGATTTCGGCATGATCGGTCTCCTCACGGGTTCAGGCAGCGATCGTTTGTTCGATCCATCCTAAGGTATGTTGATATTCAGGTGATGCTGGCCTGCAAGCAAACGCCGGTTTCCTGCGCTTCCGGTGCTCACGTACCTAAGTACGCTCCGCTCCGGCCTTCGCCGGCCGAAGCCCTCACAAGCGTCTCCGCTCTATGAAGGCTACGGCCGGCGTAGGCCGGTTCTCGAAAACCGCCGTTTTCGGCGCGGCCTGACCTGAATCTCAACACACCTTAGGACGATCCTGACGACAGAAATCCGACATCTGGGTCAAAATTCGAGGACGGCAAGCGACTTGAAGCGCGTCGCGCTGAAACGCATTAAGGCGGCGGGCTTTAAGTCTTTGTCTTGATGCATGTCGTTGTCCCAGAACCGCTGCACATTTCTGGGCGACATGCATTAGGCCCATGATCTTGCGTATCCAGCGCTTTTCGACTTTGCTGCCCTCAAAGAGGGGGCTGTCTTCATGCGTCGAATGTCGCTCACGCCTGAGCTCGTGGCCTTGTGCCATCGCGACGAGGTCGATCCTGGTCCCGATGGCAGCTGGACACAGCTAAGCGATGATGATTTCCGGTCGCTCGCCACGCGCCTGTCCGGCGAAGCCGACGACGGTCCGCTGTGGGTGTTCGCCTATGGCTCGCTGATCTGGAAGCCGGCCTTCGAGTCGGTCGAGCAGCAGCGCGCGGCCGCGCATGGCTGGCACCGCTCGTTCTGCCTCGAGATAAAGCGCTGGCGCGGCAGCCGCGAGCAGCCTGGATTGATGATGGCGCTCGAACGGGGCGGGCGCTGCGACGGCGTCATCTATCGTTTGCCGGATGGCGAGAAACCAGCCCAGATCGAGAGATTGCTGCGGCGTGAAATCGACGACCACGAGTCAGTCAGCTCGGTCCGGTGGGTTCCGGTGCGCACCGTGCAGGGTCGGCTGCGGGCGCTGGGCTTCTGGGTCGGCGTGACCGGCAAGGGCACTTCGCTCGGGCAGCCGCTGGAAAGCGTAGCAAAGATACTGGCACGCGCCTGCGGCCATGTCGGCTCGGGTGCCGAATACCTGTACAATACCGTCAGCCACCTCGAGACCTTCGGCATCCATGACCGCAATCTGTGGCGGCTGCAGGAACTGGTGGCGGACGAGATATGGTCAATCCATGGCCACAGGATCACAAGCCATGACACAGCAGAGTTTACTGAGCCGGCTATAACATGACTATGTTTATCATGTTTTTGTGCAAGCAATACAGTGGCTTGGCCGAAAATTGACCAATTGATAAAAAAATAAAACGTGCTAGCCTTCCCCAAAACGACAACAAGGGGAACTGGAATGGCGACTGGTCATTTCATCGAAGGCATTGCCGGCGGCCGGCTGTCTTCCGAGCAATATGCCGACAATTTTTCCGACCTGCATCCGCCGCTCGATCATCACGAGGCGCTGGTCGAGTCCGATCGCTGCTATTTCTGCTACGACGCGCCGTGCATGAACGCGTGCCCGACCTCGATCGACATCCCGCTGTTCATCCGGCAGATCGCCACTGGCAATCCTCTGGGCTCGGCCAAGACGATCTTCGACCAGAACATCCTGGGCGGCATGTGCGCCCGCGTCTGCCCGACCGAGACGCTGTGCGAAGAGGTCTGCGTGCGCGAGGTCGCCGAAGGCAAGCCGGTGCAGATCGGCCGGCTGCAGCGCTACGCCACCGATGTCGCCATGAGCGAGGACAAACAGTTCTACAAGCGCGCCGAACCGACCGGGAAGAGCATCGCCGTGGTCGGCGCCGGCCCGGCGGGGCTGGCGGCGGCGCATCGGCTTGCCCGCCACGGCCATGATGTGACGATCCTCGAGGCGCGGCCGAAGGCCGGCGGGCTCAACGAATACGGCATCGCCGCCTATAAGAGCGTCGACGATTTCGCCCAGGCGGAAGTGGACTATGTCACCGCGATCGGCGGTATCGACATCCAGAACGGCAAGGCGCTCGGCCGCGACTTCCAGCTTGCGGACCTGATCCGCAACTACGATGCGGTGTTCCTCGGCATGGGACTTGGCGGCGTCAACGCGCTGCGCGCCGAAGGCGAGGACGCCGACGGCGTCGCCAATGCCGTCGAGTTCATCTCGGAATTGCGGCAGGCGAGCGATCTTTCCGGCCTGCCGGTCGGCCGGCGCGTCGTCGTCCTCGGCGGCGGCATGACGGCGATCGACGCCGCGGTGCAGTCGAAGCTGCTCGGCGCGGAAGAAGTGACGATCTGCTACCGGCGCGGCCAGGAGCACATGAATGCTTCGGAGTTCGAGCAGGATCTGGCCGCCGCCAACGGCGTCACCATCCGCCATTGGCTGCAGCCCAAGCGCGTCATTGCCGAAAACGGCAAGGTGTCGGCCATCGAGCTCGAATACACCGCCCTGAGCGGCGACAAGCTTATCGGCACCGGCGAGACGCTGCGGCTCAACGCAGACCAGGTGTTCAAGGCGATCGGCCAGAGCTTCGTGCCGGCGCATCTCAACGGCAGTGCGGAACAGATCGAGCTCGAAGGCGGCCGCATCAAGGTCGACGCCGAAGGCCGCACCTCGCTGGGCAAGGTCTGGGCCGGCGGCGACTGCATTTTCGGCGGCGACGATTTGACTGTCTCGGCGGTGGCGCAGGGGCGCGACGCGGCCGAGAGCATCCACCGGGCACTGGCCTCTAACGGGAGGGCATGAGCATGGCAGACATCCGCAACAATTTCGTCGGCATCAAATCGCCCAATCCGTTCTGGCTGGCCTCGGCGCCGCCCACCGACAAGGCCTACAACGTCGAGCGCGCCTTCAAGGCCGGCTGGGGCGGCGTGGTCTGGAAGACGCTGGGCGAAGAAGGCCCGCCGGTCGTCAACGTCAACGGCCCGCGTTATGGCGCGATCTGGGGCGCCGACCGTCGCCTGCTGGGCTTGAACAACATCGAGCTGATCACGGACCGCGACCTGCAGACCAATCTGCGCGAGATGAAGCAGGTGAAGATGAACTGGCCGGATCGGGCGTTGATCGCCTCGATCATGGTGCCTTGCGTGGAGGAGAGCTGGAAGGCGATCCTGCCGCTGGTCGAGGAGACCGGCGCCGACGGCATCGAGCTCAATTTCGGCTGCCCGCACGGCATGAGCGAGCGCGGCATGGGTTCGGCCGTCGGCCAGGTGCCGGAATATATCGAAATGGTCGTGCGCTGGTGCAAGCAGTACACGCGCATGCCGGTCATCACCAAGCTGACGCCCAACATCACCGACATCCGCAAGCCGGCCCGGGCGGCGCATGCCGGCGGCACCGATGCCGTGTCGCTGATCAATACCATCAACTCGATCACCGGCGTCGATCTCGACAATTTCGCGCCGCAGCCGACCATCGACGGCAAGGGCTCGCATGGCGGCTATTGCGGTCCGGCGGTGAAGCCGATCGCCATGAATATGGTGGCCGAGATCGCCCGCGATCCGGAAACGCATGGTCTGCCGATCTCCGGCATCGGCGGCATCACCACCTGGCGCGATGCCGCCGAATTCATGGCGCTCGGCGCCGGCAACGTGCAGGTCTGCACGGCGGCGATGACCTATGGCTTCAAGATCGTGCAGGAGATGATCGCGGGGCTGGAGAACTGGATGGACGAGAAGGGCCACGCCTCGCTCTCCGACATCATCGGCCGCGCCACGCCCAACGTCACCGACTGGCAGTATCTCAACCTCAACTATGTCGCCAAGGCGCATATCGACCAGGATGCCTGCATCAAATGCGGCCGCTGCCACATCGCCTGCGAGGACACCTCGCACCAGGCGATCACCAGCATGGTCGATGGTGTGAGGCATTTCGAAGTGATCGAGGCTGAATGCGTCGGCTGCAATCTCTGCGTCAATGTCTGTCCGGTCGAAGGCTGCATCACCATGCAGCCGCTGGCCGCCGGCGTGCTCGACCAGCGCACCGGCTTGCCGGTGTCGCCGATCTACGCCAACTGGACGACGCACCCCAATAATCCGATGGCCAAGGTGGCCGCGGAGTAGGGTTGGTTGCTCGCCCCACGTAGTGGGCTACGCTATGCACCCATCTTCTGTGACTGGCGCGACCGATCAGGCCGAGGCTTGATTGCCACGTGGTTCCCCCAATCCGTCGCTGCTTCGCAGCGCCACCTTTCCCCCCTCCGGAGGGAAAGG